>NZ_JAWRXV010001157.1:0-256 GCF_046534875.1 Paraburkholderia sp. SIMBA_054
GGTTGCGCTATCGGTGCGTCCGCGTGGCACGGACTCTCCGACAATCGTCAGTATCTCTTTTCGAAAACTCTGCGAGCACTATCTTTTGTCCAATGCGGCAACACGCGTCACAGCGCTGTAACGGTTGGTAAGGCAAGTGCTCGGCGGGACTTTGGCATATGGCCATTTATTTGTCTACTTAAATCCACAGAATAACGACGTGTATTGTTTATTTAACAATCGGGGCAGGATTGAATGGTCTCGAGCAACTACCTGG
>NZ_JAWRXV010001158.1:0-256 GCF_046534875.1 Paraburkholderia sp. SIMBA_054
GTAACAGATTCATCGACCTGCTCTGCCAGAACTTTAGCCATTTGTTGGCAATAAAGATCGACTTCTGCGCTTAATGCTCGTTGCAACACACTGTAATCAACCGTTTCTGTCGGGGATTTCTCATTTCCCCGTCCCCAGTCGGGCTGATTCAACCAGCGCGAAAAAGTCTCACGCACAACGCCTAAACGCGTGCTCTGCTCGTCCGTTGCATCCTGGCGCGAAATGACTGCACTGAACAGCTGGCGAGTGTTGAAGT
>NZ_JAWRXV010001159.1:0-256 GCF_046534875.1 Paraburkholderia sp. SIMBA_054
GTTGTAGTTGATCGCGACCGGCAGAAAGTGATACTGGATGTTGGGCCACAAGTCGTCGTCGCGTGTACGGATAAAGCCGCCCGCTTCGAACTGATTGCTCGCGCCGATGCCGGTGCCGTTCACCATCCATTCGAGCCCAATAGCAGGCTGATTCCACCATTGCAATGCGGGGTAGAGCGAGACGGGCTCCTTGCATTCGTACTGGATATACATCTCCAGATGGTCCTGCAAATTTTCGCCGACGCCCGGCAAGTCG
>NZ_JAWRXV010001160.1:0-256 GCF_046534875.1 Paraburkholderia sp. SIMBA_054
GCGGCTGTTCTAATTCGCGCCATTGTCGTGCAACGCCGGCGGCTGTACTCGGCTTTGCGCTTCACCGCCGGCTCATCATAACGATTAGCGAATCGGCTTGCCGTCGCGTGTGATAAGAACCGCCGTCTCAGCGCTATATGTCGCGTGCACGCTGTCGCCTACCGCGATCTTGTCGAGGGGTACGTTCGGGGCAATTTGCAGCAGCATACTGCGCGAGGGTCCGCGCAATACGACCTGGCGATTCTTGCGGTCGATG
>NZ_JAWRXV010001161.1:0-256 GCF_046534875.1 Paraburkholderia sp. SIMBA_054
CGGTCGAAAGTGCGAGGCCAAAAACCAGACCTGCCTGTACATCCCATCCAAGGGCGAGCCCAAGGCCCGTGCCGAGGGCTGCGGCTGCTGCAATCTGCGCGAGCGCGCCGGGTACTGCTATGGCTTTGACGGAAAGAAGATCTTTGAGGGAAAAGTGCAGGCCGACGCCGAACATCAGCAGGATGACGCCAATTTCGGCTAGCTGCAGAATCAGATCCTGATCAGCGACGAATCCGGGCGTGTGCGGGCCAGCAAT
>NZ_JAWRXV010000199.1:0-683 GCF_046534875.1 Paraburkholderia sp. SIMBA_054
CCAACTCCCCCGAATGCCGTTCCGCTCTGTCCCGCTCGTTCGCATCGATTGATAGGAGCATCTTCAACATCGCCATGCGCTCCAGGAATCGATAGGTATCCGCCTGAATCCGCGTGTACCCGGCATCGCTTAACGTTCTGCCCACCAGTTCACGGCGCGACAGATCCCACTGGATCGCAAGCAGATAGTTACGGAAGTCATTCAACGGCTTCAGGTGCGCGTGTTCCGGCTCCTGAATCATGAACTCCATCGACTTGTCGCGAGCGCCGGTGACACCGCAGAAACTGCAGCCGAACCTGGAACCACAGGCCGCACGTGCGCCACTTTCGCCAGCTACGACGCCGCAGACGCCGCCATTACCAGCGCGGTAGATCTCCGAGAGTCTTGCGATGGTTGCAGGCTCCAGCGGGCTGCTGAAGCCAAGCGAAGAATCCGCCATGCATCCCAGCATCGACCATACATCGTCAGACGTCCAGTCTTTCAGCGGAGACAGTGACAGCGATCCAGATGCCTGCCGTGTCGCGACTTCAGCCTGCTCGTTGCGCTCGGTCATCGCGACGCGGCGGACTGCAGACTCATCGAGCCTGGTACCCACGACGTTAATGATTTCCTTCACGCGGGCAGATGACGCCTCTTTTTCAAGACGCGCACGAAGCCTGCCTTGTGGCTGCAACTTCCACGAA
>NZ_JAWRXV010001162.1:0-256 GCF_046534875.1 Paraburkholderia sp. SIMBA_054
GTGTTATTTGATGAAGAGACGCAGCAAGGATGTTTTCGTTACACTGTACATGTCGAGCTGACCAGCGGAGATCGTGGTCTTATAGATGTAATGGCTTTATTTACTTTATTAGACGGCAGGATCATTCAATGTGACGAGCTGACTAGACCTCATGAGAAACATGAGACGCTTGAACAGCTTGGACACATCAGCTAAGGAATTTCTTCATTTCGGCCCTCTTGCTTCTATCACCTTGACTGATTCATGTATAATAGAG
>NZ_JAWRXV010001163.1:0-256 GCF_046534875.1 Paraburkholderia sp. SIMBA_054
GACAAACAACGCATCAGCGCCGACTACAAGCGCCTGGTCGAGCTGAGGGTCATGCCGGCCTACCGCGCGCTGCGCGGCTTCATCGCCACCGAGTACCTGCCCGCCAGCCGCGCCAGCGACGGCATGGCCGCCCTGCCCGACGGCGCCGCCTGGTACGCCTACAACGTCCGCCAGAGCACCACCTCGGACCTGACCCCGGAGCAGATCCACCAGATCGGCCTGGACGAGGTCGCGCGCATCCACGCGCAGATCGAGG
>NZ_JAWRXV010001164.1:0-256 GCF_046534875.1 Paraburkholderia sp. SIMBA_054
GTGTCAGATTCTCCGCGCCCCTCGATGTCTTTGGCCAGTTTTGCCAGTCGCTCCGACTGAGACGTCGGCTCCGGCTTTTTACTTGCGGTTTTTTCACCCATCGTCTGACAACCGGTTGTAAGCAAGAGGGCACCGAAGGCCACCGCTAATCTATACCGCATCTTCCCCTCTCTTTTCCCGTCGCGTCCTGCGACGTCCATTTTTTCGCCTAAACGCTTAATTCTCAACAATGACCCCGACACCAACCGGTACGCGC
>NZ_JAWRXV010001165.1:0-256 GCF_046534875.1 Paraburkholderia sp. SIMBA_054
GGGTGCGCGGCCATTCGCGTAAAACCGCCCCGCCGGACATACGACGGGGCAAGCTAGTTATTCAGCCCAATAGGCTTGTGTCAGGTCGTCAGCCGGGATTGGCATGTTCTTCCACAGACCCTTCACATTCTTGTTCCACACACCGATTTTCGGCAGCGCATAGAGGAAGATGTTCGGCTCGTCGGCAGCAAGTTTTTCCTGCAGCTTCTTCACGAGTTCGAGCTGCTCTTCATCGCTTCCAGCCTCGGCATAGGCC
>NZ_JAWRXV010000200.1:0-667 GCF_046534875.1 Paraburkholderia sp. SIMBA_054
CAGGCCAACCAGAATTTCAAGCCCGATTCGTATTTGATTCCGAAGGATATCAAGGCAATAGTACTGAACATGTCAAACTTGCTAAAATGACTTACTCCCAAGTTTATTGGCAAATTATTCGGGATGAGGTCGATGTTTGTATCAAGAATAGTTTTCAGCCAAATGAATCTATAACCGTAGACAAGTTAGAGGTCGATTGGTTGTGCACGTCCAAGCAGTTAGGCTGATAAGTAGGCAAATCCGCTTATCGTGAAGGCTGAGCTGTGATGGGGAAGCTCCTTATGGAGCGAAGTCTTTGATTCCCCGCTGCCAAGAAAAGCTTCTAGCGAGATAAAAGGTGCCTGTACCGCAAACCGACACAGGTAGGCGAGGAGAGAATCCTAAGGTGTGCGAGAGAACTCTGGTTAAGGAACTCGGCAAAATGACCCCGTAACTTCGGGAGAAGGGGTGCTTTCTTAACGGAAAGCCGCAGTGAATAGGCCCAAGCGACTGTTTAGCAAAAACACAGGTCTCTGCGAAGCCGCAAGGCGAAGTATAGGGGCTGACACCTGCCCGGTGCTGGAAGGTTAAGGGGAGAGGTTAGCGCAAGCGAAGCTTTGAACCGAAGCCCCAGTAAACGGCGGCCGTAACTATAACGGTCCTAAGGTAGCGAAATTCCTTGTCGGGT
>NZ_JAWRXV010001166.1:0-256 GCF_046534875.1 Paraburkholderia sp. SIMBA_054
CCGATGCCCGCAACAGGATTTTATCAAGAACACCACTCGGTCGCATAGGCCAAGCCTCTGAAATTGCTTCGATAGCGTCGTTTCTGGCATCGCGGGATGCGAGCTATGTAACAGGCCAGACCATCTATGCGGATGGTGGACGCCTGCCCCTCAGCTATACAGCAGCACCACGCTATAAGGCATGATGTTGCGGCTTCGCTATATTAGGAAGATAATGAAATAAGGATTTGCTCCTGACAGAAAGCTGTCAGGAGGG
>NZ_JAWRXV010001167.1:0-256 GCF_046534875.1 Paraburkholderia sp. SIMBA_054
CTTTGATCTAGAATATGAGACGGATTTCAAATTAGCGGATTCGTTTGATGAACTGCTTGAGGGGCATTATACTGCTGAATAACATTAAGCAGTCATCACTTATTTCAGAAAAATATTTTGGTGTTTTTTGAGAGAGACAAAAGAGTCTCTCTTTTTTGTGAAGCAATATTCAACCTTTCACCATTTGACTCCAAAAATGTGTGCTTGTTATTTTTAATTCCTATTATTCAATTGGTTCCATTTCCACTCACTAAAT
>NZ_JAWRXV010001168.1:0-256 GCF_046534875.1 Paraburkholderia sp. SIMBA_054
CGCTGACGATCTCGGTCAGCCTGGCGCAGATCGGCGAATTCTCCTTCATCCTCGCAGGGCTCGGCGTGGGCCTGGCGATCCTGCCGGAGACCGGCCGCGACCTGATCCTGGCCGGCTCGCTGCTGTCGATCATCGCCAATCCGTTCCTGTTCTCCTGGCTGGACCGCTGGCAGGCCAGGCAGGCGCAGGACGCGCCCGCGCCGGTCGAGGTCGAACTGCCCCCCGGCCCGCCGCTGCCGGCCGAGGGCCATGCCAT
>NZ_JAWRXV010001169.1:0-256 GCF_046534875.1 Paraburkholderia sp. SIMBA_054
GCTGCTCTGCGCCAGCGCGTTGCCGGTGCAGCAGGCGCCCAGCAGCAGCAAGGCAAAAGTCGGAAGTGGCTTCATCGCAGGCTCCGTGTTCGATTGGATTCAGGTGGGACTGGCGGCGCCGTTGAGCGCGACCATGCGGGTCAGCTCAAGGCGTTTGTCGTAGGTGCGGCGCAGCTGGCCGAGCAGGTAGCCGGCATCGGGCTGCTGGTGCAGCGCGTCGCGGATCTGCGTCGCGCTGGCGTCCAGTTCTTGCAGC
>NZ_JAWRXV010001170.1:0-256 GCF_046534875.1 Paraburkholderia sp. SIMBA_054
CTGGCAGGCGCCGGCGAACAGCAGGGCGACCAGCTTGTGCGGGTCGGCGTCGGTGACGCTGGTGGAAACGCCGACCTTGCGGTACTGCTCGGCGTACTGGCGGCTGGAACCGTACATGGATGACTCCTGGCGGGGCCGGCGCAACCGTCGGAGATCCTTTCCGGCGACAGGCGCAACGACCCGCGATGTTGGTGATACTCCGTTATCGGCCGGACCCGGCCGCCACTTGAGTATCCGTATCAGCTGCTGGACGAGG
>NZ_JAWRXV010001171.1:0-256 GCF_046534875.1 Paraburkholderia sp. SIMBA_054
GGACGCATGGTGAGCGAGACGTTGTCGAGCACCTCGAGTGCGCCAAAGCTCTTCGAGACCTTCTGGATGACGATCTCGCCGCCTGTGCGCTGATCGATCCACGGATTCGCTGCGCCGGGGATTTTCGACTCGCTCGGCGCGATGGCGGCGGCAAGCCGCGACTCGCCGGCAAATGCAGTTTCGCGCCGGCGCAGCACGAATGCAGCAAGCTTTTTGATGGCCTCTTCGAATGGCGACGACGTTCTGCTGCGTGTCG
>NZ_JAWRXV010001172.1:0-256 GCF_046534875.1 Paraburkholderia sp. SIMBA_054
GGCCGCGATGCGGCCCTTTCCTGTTCTTCCTTACAGCTTCATCGTCGCGGTCAGCATGTAACGCCGGCCCAGCGCATCATTGACGTAGGGGAACGGCCCCATGTCGTCGGTGAGGTTGTCCACCGCGAGATTGACCTTCCAGCGCTCGTTGATGCGGTAGCCGACGTTCGCGCTCACCCACAGGCTGCCGTCCGCGCGCGCATAGTCCCGGCTTTCCACCGTGAGATTGGGCGACAGCTGCTGGCCGGGAACATAG
>NZ_JAWRXV010001173.1:0-256 GCF_046534875.1 Paraburkholderia sp. SIMBA_054
GATTGAAACGAGAGCAACAACCAGAAACAGAAGAGCGAGTGCAAGTTGGGCTGCACCAGGCAGATCGGAACGCGTTATCCAGGTCGTATAAATCGAAACGGTCAATGTGCGAACGCCCAGGAACTCGGCAGCCCCCACATCGTTCAATGTTTCCATCAAGGCCAGACTGACACCGACCGCCACGGCAGGCCGGGCAAGTGGCAATGCAACCCGCCAGAAGATGCCCTTGCGGCTTACCCCCAGAGTTCTCGCTGCT
>NZ_JAWRXV010001174.1:0-256 GCF_046534875.1 Paraburkholderia sp. SIMBA_054
GTCGTTCCTGCAGCCGCCGCGATAGCGCCCCGTCGTGCCCAACACGGCGCAGATAGCTTCGGTCGAGTTCCGCGATATCGCGGCAACCAAGTAGTCCGAGCGCACGGTCGATCTCCGTTTTGAGAATATCGATGGCGCGTTCGACGCCCGGCTGACCGCCCGCGCTCAAGCCATAAGTCGTCGCGCGTCCGAGCAGCACCGCATCGGCACCCAACGCGACCGCTTTCAGAATGTCGGTGCCGCGGCGGAATCCGCC
>NZ_JAWRXV010000201.1:0-646 GCF_046534875.1 Paraburkholderia sp. SIMBA_054
GACCAAATCGCCGCGCGCGGCGCATTGCGATCGTCGCGGTGGCACGGCGTCTGGCGATTGCTCTGTGGCGCTATCTGAAGGACGGCGTGATACCCGAAGGTGCGCAGTTGAAGTCGGTCTGAGCCGGCAAGGTGTCGCAACAACGTCATCATGCAAGGCGCGAAACACGATGTATGGACGGTTTGAAGTGAACATGCCCGTAAGGTACCCAGGTTACTGACGTAACCGATTCTTGAGATGGGGCATGCTCCCCGGAAAGAGATTCCGGCGCAACGCGCATACAGGATGAGGCTGGCCAAGCGCCAGCGGATAGAAGGCGGTGAGACGTTGGAGTCTCACGGGGCGCGACGATCGGCTTCAGACCAGGCGTAGAGACTGGATCGCAGCAATGGTTGACGGGCGGCGGAAATCTACCGGAATACGCGGAGGCCAAAATGCGCCTGTATGCTGGCCGAGCCCGCAATCAACGCAGAGGAACCAGCGTCACAATGAGCGAGTTATCCACCGCCGGCCGGCGTCGTGGTCGTGACAGGCGACCCACCGGCCGGCGGTGGATAACTCCTGGACATCAGTTCATGGCGTCCACAAAACCTACCTGGGGGTCCAGTTCGTGAAAGGCCTTGACAACTTCCTGCTCATAGAAGGG
>NZ_JAWRXV010001175.1:0-256 GCF_046534875.1 Paraburkholderia sp. SIMBA_054
GCGCGTCCTGCAAGCCGGTGTGCGCGGTCTGCTCGTTGATCGTTTCGAGCTCGGCGCGCGCGTCTTCCAGCGACGCCGCCACGCGCTCGCTTTGCTCATGCGCGACCTGAATGCTGCGCTTCAATTCGTCGATGCGAGCGGCCATGTTGCGCGCGGCGAAGCGCGCGTCGGTGGCGGCGCGGTCGAGATCGCGCGCCTGTCCGCGGGCCGTGGTCAGCTCTTCGTCGAGCGCCTCGAAAGCCAGTTGATGATCTTC
>NZ_JAWRXV010001176.1:0-256 GCF_046534875.1 Paraburkholderia sp. SIMBA_054
GCGCGAACGATGTCTATGGTTTCGACATCTGTAGTCCAACGATGCTCACCTGTGTGGCTCTTCTCGAATACGATCTCGGTATGATCGCCTCCTTGCCAATGCACGAGCGCGCGAATCGTGTCGTCCTGCTTTGTGACTACGATCTCCTTGATCACAATTCTCAGTATCCGCTTCTTGATCTCAACGGAACTGCCCGGGTGATGCCATAGCCGGGGCAGGTCCTCGCCCAGTCGCAGTAGCTCGTCACGCGCGCTCG
>NZ_JAWRXV010001177.1:0-256 GCF_046534875.1 Paraburkholderia sp. SIMBA_054
GCATACGGGTTGCGCTTTTTACACAGGATTGCAACTTGTACAGGGACAGAAGGCGGTCGCATATTGCGAAGCCGTGTCGCGTCGGCATGTCGATCATGCGTCCTGTTTCAAGGCGCTTTGTGAGGCAATCAATCGCCGGCGTCCGCACGATTTGTCGAAGCGATCGCGCGTTCGCCGACGGCGAGAAGCGCGATGCCCGACGCTCACGACCCGTGAGGAGAGGATGATGGAACGAGTTCTAGGCAAGGCAATGGTC
>NZ_JAWRXV010001178.1:0-256 GCF_046534875.1 Paraburkholderia sp. SIMBA_054
GACAGCGACGAAAGGATCCGCGTGCACCAGAAGCGTTGAAACGCCGGTTGCTTCGGCAGGCTGACACTCGCTGTATCGGTGGAGTCGTTGCGCTCGTTGGAATCGGCGGGAACGGGAGGCATCGAGGTCGTGAGTGTTGGCGTGGCTGACGTGACTGGCGTGGCTGGCGTGAGCGGCGGCTAGTTTAGAGCAACGCAGCCGGTCTTGCTGGCGCGGTGGGCATCCGCGAGTCCGCGTCATTATGTTTTGATTTGAT
>NZ_JAWRXV010001179.1:0-256 GCF_046534875.1 Paraburkholderia sp. SIMBA_054
GGATTGCCTCGATGTTCAGGTTCTGAGCGACGCAATTTCTGCGGCGCTTGAAAATCCACGACCGCCGATGACGGCGCTTGATCTCGACGGAGCCCGGAAAACGGCCTGCTATCTTCGGTCACTCCGATAAGATATTCGCGAATGCGGATTACCCTCTTCATGAGAGATGTTATAAGCTTGGTGCTGACATGAGCAGCCTGCCAGAAACCGGTTCAAAGCCTGAATGAAAGCACCGTCAAAAGCCCGTTTTCCATCC
>NZ_JAWRXV010001180.1:0-255 GCF_046534875.1 Paraburkholderia sp. SIMBA_054
TGCTCGACATTAATCAAGGATCAAGGTGTCGGTGATTGCGCAGATCTCGAGCAGCCGGTGCCAGTCGGTGGAGTTGCGCGCCAGGCGCGATACTTCCAGTCCAAGCACGATGCCGGCGTGACCCACGCCGACTTCGGCGACCAGGCGCTGGAAGCCTTCGCGGTCCGCCGATGACGCGCCGGACTGGCCGAGGTCGCTATCGATCACAATAATGCGGTCCTCGGACCACCCCAGGGCGACCGCCCGTTGGCGCAG
>NZ_JAWRXV010001181.1:0-255 GCF_046534875.1 Paraburkholderia sp. SIMBA_054
CTGTAAGAGCGCCAAGCTATACGACGCGACAACCTACACACAGTTTGCCACCTGGGCGGCACATACCATTCGCTGCCACTAGCTCTCATGCGGGCGGTTGAAGCGGGTGATGCGTTTATTCAAAGCGTTGGCAACGAACGTGAATCAGCGGCGTTGCCGTGTGAAGCGTAGGAACCTGTGGGGGCCCTCAGGCAAGAACTAGAACTGGCGGTGTTAGCCGCTTTCTTTTGCCTACTTTTCTTTGCGGCGGCAAAG
>NZ_JAWRXV010001182.1:0-255 GCF_046534875.1 Paraburkholderia sp. SIMBA_054
GGCGCAGAGGCGGCGCATACGCGCATGTTCATCGGCGGCCTGCTGGCCCGCACGGGCGACAAATGGGTGGACTGTTCGCAGGATGCCCGCGCATGCGAAGCCAGCCGCGATGACCTGGGACGCCTGGAAGCCCTGCGTGACGATCTGGTGGGCGGTCGGCAGTACAGCCTGGACATGCTGGGCGAGTCGCCGCGCGACGACGACTGGAAGATGGAGATCAACCGTCAGTACGGCACGTGCACGTTCAATGTCGAG
>NZ_JAWRXV010001183.1:0-255 GCF_046534875.1 Paraburkholderia sp. SIMBA_054
GACATGGTGCGAGTCGAAAGGGAAAGCACGCAACTGGCAGCTGGCGCAATGGCGCAGCACGCGGATGAAATGCGACAGCTCGCCCACCGCGCGTTTTGCTTCCGAAGGCCCAAGCACTTCCGAATAGAGGCCCCAGGTCATTTCCCACGGGATGATCGAGCCTGTCTCGAAACCCGCAGTCCAGCGGCGATAACCTTCCAGCACCAGCTTTTCCGGCAGGCGATCGAAATAGCCCGCAGTGTTGGCGCCGTTCAG
>NZ_JAWRXV010001184.1:0-255 GCF_046534875.1 Paraburkholderia sp. SIMBA_054
GCCACGTCGCAGTCGTTATGATGTCCGGTTTGGCGCCGCGGCAACCGCTGCCATTCCTGATCAACTTTAACGATGTTCGATTCCTTCGCGCGCGCTTCGGGCTGGCAGCAGCTTTACCATCTGTGGGAGCTGATCGTCATGCTCTTTAAATTTCTCTGGGACTTGCTGCGCTTGCTCGGAGGAGCGGGCTAGACGCGCGCGACGGCGCCTGCTTTCGGCGCGGCATGCGTGCCGAGAAACGCCCGCAGGTCGGTC
>NZ_JAWRXV010001185.1:0-255 GCF_046534875.1 Paraburkholderia sp. SIMBA_054
CTCCCGGCGCATTCCCCACCCGACCTGGAGACTTCCATGAAGGCAGTGCGCTACATCGCCACCGGCAAGCCCCCTGAAATCGTCGACGTCCCCAAGCCCGAACCGGGTCCGGGGCAGATCCGCATCCGCGTGGCCGGAGCCGGCGTCTGCCATTCGGACGCCCAGGCGGGCCGCATCCATGCCGATGTCGAAGTGTTCCCGCTGGAGCAGGCGGTCGAGGTGTATGACCGCCTGCGCCACGGCAGGATCCGCGGT
>NZ_JAWRXV010001186.1:0-255 GCF_046534875.1 Paraburkholderia sp. SIMBA_054
TAGGGGGTGTAGCTGTCGAGAAAGTCAGGAGTCACTGTCACACGAGAGATATGCGCGCGACCAGCGCGCCGCGGACCTTCGTTGTGGGTAGAAGGCACATAGATATCATTTGATGCGTTTAGAACGCACATTGACTCTAGAATCGAGTCGTGAGTGATGCACCGCGGGACTGGTTGGAGGACCCGACGACCTTCGGGCGACCGGGGGTGAGTGACTGGGGGCCGACCGTCACCTCGCGGGATGAGGCTGAGTGTG
>NZ_JAWRXV010000202.1:0-617 GCF_046534875.1 Paraburkholderia sp. SIMBA_054
GGTTTTGTCGCACTAACGCGCTGAGCTAGAATTTGCGTCCCACCATGAATGACGAACAGCATGGACAAGACGAAGAAGACGGCGCGCGCGACGTTGTCACCGGGTCTCAGCAAGGTGCTCAAGCGCCTTCATTATCCGCTGGACGTCATCCTCCTGTGTGTCCGCTGGTACGTGGCCTATCCGCTAAGCCTGCGCCACCTGGAGGAGATGATGGCCGAACGCGGTGTAGAAGTTGACCACTCGAGCGTGCATCGCTGGGTGATCAAACTGGTGCCGTTGTTCGAGAAAGCCTTTCGCCGGCACAAACGCCCGGTCGGAAAGAGCTGGAGGATGGATGAAACCTACGTCAAGGTGCGCGGCCAGTGGAAGTACTTGTATCGCGCTGTGGACAAGGCCGGGAATACGGTCGATTTCCTGTTGCGGGCACATCGCGACAAGGCTGCAGCGCGCCGCTACTTCGAGAAAGCCATCGATCGGAACGGCGTGCCCGAGACCGTGACCATGGATAAGAGCGGGGCCAATCTGGCGGCCCTCCTGGCCATCAACGTGGAACGTGAAACGCCCATCAAGGTCAGGCAGGTCAAGTATCTGAATAACGTCGTCGAGCAGGATCATCG
>NZ_JAWRXV010001187.1:0-255 GCF_046534875.1 Paraburkholderia sp. SIMBA_054
GACCCAATTCGCATCAGCGCACACGGCATGGACTTCCAGATTCGCTCGAGTGCGACGACTACGACCTTGGGCGTTGAGCTGACCGGAGCCGTCTATGTACGCATCCTTCCGGCGGAGGATGAAGTAAAACCCGGGGGACGGCTTGAGGCCACGTTCCCGCTAACAAGGGAGGCGCGCGCCGAAATCCGAAGCAAGGTCAAGGAAGCGCTGGCCAAGCTCGTCGCCGAACTGCCCGGCGGCAAGACGAATGCGGAG
>NZ_JAWRXV010001188.1:0-255 GCF_046534875.1 Paraburkholderia sp. SIMBA_054
CTGGTAGGGCCGCAGCAGCCAGAACCAGGCCACCGGCGCGACCGCCGCCACGCCGCCCACGCCCACGCCGACCCACCACCACGGCAGGCCGGCCAGCAACAGCACGAACACGCCGCTGGCGGCGATCAGCACGCCGGTGCCGAAGTCCGGCTGCAGCATGATCAGCGCGGTCGGCACGCCGATGATCACCAGGCTCACCAGCACGGTCGGAATGCGCGGCGGCAGCGGCATGCGGTGCAGGTACCAGGCCACCAT
>NZ_JAWRXV010001189.1:0-255 GCF_046534875.1 Paraburkholderia sp. SIMBA_054
TCCACCGAGCCGGTGCAGGGGTTGCGGCCCAGCTCCCCGCCCAGCGTGGCCAGCGCCTGGACCTCGTACTCGCGCTGGATCACCAGCGCGTGCGGGGAGAGCACGAAGCCGAGCGGTGCGACCTTCTGCGCCGACTCGTACTGGAAGCGCGGCAGGTTGAGGACCAGGCCATCGTCGCCGAGCCGGCGCACCTGGCTGCTGAACTCGATCTCGCTGATGCCGGCGCGGTCGGGGATGTCGAAGCCAACCCGACGC
>NZ_JAWRXV010000203.1:0-608 GCF_046534875.1 Paraburkholderia sp. SIMBA_054
CGGTTGAGCACGCCGACGCGAACCGCCACTTCGGTCGCCTGGGAGCCGATCGTGCGCGCCCACAGACAATTGCCGGTGAGCGTCTTGAGCCGGTACATCAGGTTCTCGACCAGCGAGCGCTGGTGATAGCCGCTGCGCTTCTTCCATTCCCTTCGGCCGTCTCGCGCAATGGCACCGATGGCCTCGTTGCGCCAGGCGGCGCCGGGCGTGTTCCCCGGCCAGGGCATTGCCCCTTCGCGCGGTGGGATCGCCGGTTGTGCATCGCGCGCGGCAATCGCCACGTGGCATTGCTTCGTGTCGTATGCGCCGTCTCCACCGATGGTATCGATCGCGTCGTCCGTAGGGATCTGATCGAGCAGCCCAGGCAAGACCTCGGCATCGGCGACGTCCTGATGCGTCATCAACGCAGCGCATACCTGGCCGGTCTTCGCATCCAGCGCGAGATGTACCTTGCGCCACGTGCGACGCTTCGCATAGCCGTGCTTGCGCACCTTCCATTCGCCTTCACCGTAAAGCTTCACCCCTGTGCTGTCGACAAGCAGATGCAGCGGCTCGCCGTTGCGGATCGCGGGCAACGCGACCTTCAACTCCTGCGCGCGACGGCTCAG
>NZ_JAWRXV010001190.1:0-255 GCF_046534875.1 Paraburkholderia sp. SIMBA_054
GGAACACCATGAGGCGTGTGATCGTCCGGCGATCGTCAGTTCACGGCAAGGGCGTATTCGCAATGAAACCGCTCGCGGCGGGCGAGCGCGTGCTCCAATACAAGGGGGAAATTGTGTCGTGGTGCAATGCCGTGCGCCGTCACCAGCGTGACGGCGTCGCCGGACACACCTTCCTTTTTGGTCTGGCGGACGGGACTGTGATTGACGGGAGTCGCGGAGGCAGTAGCGCGCGATGGCTGAATCACGCATGCGCGC
>NZ_JAWRXV010001191.1:0-255 GCF_046534875.1 Paraburkholderia sp. SIMBA_054
GTTTCCGATTGGTAAGCTTCAAAAATTGATTGAGCTAACTTCACGGATTTTGAATCTCTTTTCTATCTAACTATAAGTGTAACCACTCCTTCTTAATAATTTTAGAAAAAGAAAAACCGTGAAGTAACCCTCTATCTAGGATGGTAGGTTACTTACACGGTTTATATTACACGCTCCAATAATCTATTATTTTTTATTCGTAGCTTTTAAAGTATCTAACACGACTTTGGTTGTGTCTGCAATGAGTTTATCATC
>NZ_JAWRXV010001192.1:0-255 GCF_046534875.1 Paraburkholderia sp. SIMBA_054
GGCCCACTTTCGTTTCCTGGAGGAGGCCGTGATCGGTAAGTGATTTCAGATAGACCGCCGCTGACTGGCGTTTGGCGATGCCGGCGGCCACCAAATCGCTGACTCGGTAATAGGGGTTGACGAAAATGACCTCAGCGAATCTACGCGAATAGATCTTCGGCAGTTCGCCCCGGATTCGATCGGTCGACCAGATCGTGCTCTCTTGCACGACCGCCAGCAAGTAAAGGATTCACTCTTCCCATGCACCTTCTGTCG
>NZ_JAWRXV010001193.1:0-255 GCF_046534875.1 Paraburkholderia sp. SIMBA_054
GCTTTTGATAGATGGCTTTCACATAGTCGCTGACTGTATGTTCCGATAGTCCAAGTTTGCGGGCGATTTCACCATTTTTGTGCCCGTCCCCGATCTCCTTCAGCACTTCGGTTTCCCGGCGCGAAAGATGGATGAACTCGCCTTCCAGTTCCATTGCCGCCGGATGGGCGGATATGGCTTTCACCCGAGCGACCAGATTGAGCCTCGCGCGGATTGTGAGGATGAGAACGTCGAAATCTATTGGCTTGGTCAGAT
>NZ_JAWRXV010001194.1:0-255 GCF_046534875.1 Paraburkholderia sp. SIMBA_054
CACGCAACGCGTTGTCGATCACCTTGCGCCGGGCCTCGTCGTAGCCGGCCGCTTCCGGCGAAGCCGCCAGGCGCTTGTACTGCGCATACAGCGCCAGGTTCTGGCCCAGCGCGCTGCCGAAGCGCGTCACCTTGGGCAGGTTGCCGTTGTAGGCATCGCGCAGCTCGGGCGTGTTGACCACCGCCTGCAGGTGGCCGACCTGGCCCCAGGCGCGCCACAGGCGTTCGGTGGCGTCGTCCAGCGGCACCACGAAAT
>NZ_JAWRXV010001195.1:0-255 GCF_046534875.1 Paraburkholderia sp. SIMBA_054
CTCTGGATCAAGGACCGACACGGACTGATTGATCACATTGGAATGGAATTGCTCCCGTTTTGTCAGAAACGTTTGAAGAAGGGCGATACCGATAGCGCCGCCAAGATTCCGCATCATATTGAACAGGGCAGACGCCGATCCCGCGCTCGCCGGTCCGATCCCAGCCATGGCCACGGCCGAGAGCGGTGCGAAGCACAACGCTTGCCCGATGGCGCGTAGGACGTTTGGCATCAGCAGTTGATCCGCAGAATAGTC
>NZ_JAWRXV010001196.1:0-255 GCF_046534875.1 Paraburkholderia sp. SIMBA_054
TATGATTTCGTCGGTCTGGACCGTTATCGCGAACTGTTCGATAACGACGTGTTCTGGACCTCGGCTGCGAACCTCGGCTGGTTCGGCATTCCGTTTATCGGCATTTGCATCGGCCTCGGTCTCTTTCTCGCGATCCTGCTCGATCAGCAGATCCGCAACGAAGGCGCATTGCGCGCGGTGTTTCTGTATCCGATGGCGCTGTCGTTTATCGTGACCGGCACGGCGTGGCAATGGATCATGACGCCGAGCATCGGC
>NZ_JAWRXV010001197.1:0-255 GCF_046534875.1 Paraburkholderia sp. SIMBA_054
GGCATCCCGCTTGCCCTGCTGGCCCTCACCCTCGGCGCCTTCGCCATCGGCACCACCGAGTTCGTGATCGTCGGCCTGATCCCCACCATCGCCGCCGACCTGCAGGTCAGCCTGCCCTCGGCCGGCCTGCTGGTCAGCCTCTACGCCCTGGGCGTGGCGGTCGGTGCGCCGGTCCTGACCGCGCTGACCGGCCGCGTGCCGCGCAAGGCGCTGCTGATTGGCCTGATGGCCCTGTTCACCGTCGGCAACCTGGTG
>NZ_JAWRXV010001198.1:0-255 GCF_046534875.1 Paraburkholderia sp. SIMBA_054
GCGCCGGGACGGGCGTCTTGCCGATATAGCGCACGGGCACGCCTTCCATAGCCGTCGTATAGTCGCGCAGCTTGATGAAGTTGCCGACAGGACAGCCGCCACAATAGCCACGATAGGCGCCACCTCCGCGTGGCAGCAGTGCTGCGCGCTTCTGGCCGAAAAGGTGGCTCACGGCCCGGTCGAAAATGTCCTGATGGGTGAGGAAGGTAACGGTTTTCATGGTTGGTCTCGCGATGCTGCGCGGTGGTTACTCGT
>NZ_JAWRXV010001199.1:0-254 GCF_046534875.1 Paraburkholderia sp. SIMBA_054
ACTGGTAAGAGCACTAACCTGTGCGGTGCGACAACCTACACACAGTTTGCCACCTGGGCGGCAGAAACCATTCGCTGACGCTCGCCCTTGTGGAGGTGTCTGAAGCGGGTGAGGCATCTATTCAAAGCGTTGGCAACGAGCATCGATTAGTACGTTGCCGTGTGAAGCGTAGGACCATTTGGGGGCCCTCAGGCAAGAAGAAATGTTGGCGGTGTTAGCCGCTTTCTTTTGCCTACTTTTCTTTGCGGCGGCAA
>NZ_JAWRXV010001200.1:0-254 GCF_046534875.1 Paraburkholderia sp. SIMBA_054
GGCGTCGCCTTCCGGCGCACATGCCTATATCGGCTATCCCAACGACGGCCAGGTGGTTACGGCCAATAAGCCGTTTCGCGTGTGGTTCGGTTTGCGCTATATGGGCGTCGCGCCGAAAGGCGTGAAGTATCCGAACACGGGGCATCATCATCTTCTGATCGACACCGACTTGCCGCCGATGGACCAGGAGATACCCTCGGATCGCAATCACCTGCATTTCGGCGCGGGCGAAACCGAGACGATGATTCAACTGC
>NZ_JAWRXV010000020.1:0-185922 GCF_046534875.1 Paraburkholderia sp. SIMBA_054
CGGCAACTGGGGCTAGTTCCGCCGGAGTGGACAAGGGACGCGTCGAGGTCGGAGGAGTAGGCCATGCTTGAACTCAGCGGGAAGTTGGTGCGAGAGATCTCAGCGCGGGCATCCTGCTGTGCGTCGGATTTCCGGTTTCGGCCAATTTCGGACGTTTGTGTGAGCGTTCGTTGGGACATCCGAACGGTCGGTCCACCTTCGGGAGCGGACATTTTGCCTCGCAGCGATATCGCGTCTCCGGCCGTATCCGAGCGTATCAAAGCCCATGTGCGCCTTGGGTGTTGCCACCGTTCCAACCGGTATCCCCATGGTTGCGATGGCTCGACCACGGTCCCTGCGGAACCCATGGGCCGTTTGATTGAGATAGTGACATCGCAGGTCCGTGGAGTAGGCGACAGTCGGCACTGGGAGGGCGGCTGCGAGCGTCAGGAAATTCGACCGGTTGCTTAAGCACCCGGTCGTCACGGATCACCGTGATCCGGGAGGAGACGCTGACACTGCGCCCCAAGATCGCACCTCGCTACAATAAGGGTACCGATCAAACGTGGCCATGTGACCGCCCCTATAGCCCATGGCCTGAATCTCCCGCAGCAATCGCTCAATACTCATATCGGGGTACTCACGCACACGCTTGGTCACGTAATGGACGAACGGATCAACCACGCGGGCCGCGGCGCGCGTGACCGTAACGCGGCGCCTGCACACCATCCTTGATGTATTTGTGAACGGTCTTGCGGTCCATACCCAGTCGAGCGGCTATGGCCGAAACACTCAGCCCTGAGGCCGCCTGAAAAAAGTGGATGCCAACGTTTCGTAAAGTAGAGGAACGGAGGCATTGACGAATCGGATCCCGAAAGCGGTCTACACGAAGGAATTTCGCGAAGAGGCAGTCAAGCTCGCGCTGACGGGAGGCGTCGGCGTGTCGGAAGCGGCACGCCGATTGTCGATCCCGATGAAGTCGCTGGCTAACTGGGTGCGCGCCGCGAAAGCGGGCAAGCTGAAGACGGTTGGGCAAGGGCAAAAACCACTGACTGACCTGGAGATGGAACTGAACCGCGTCAAACGGGAACTGGCGGAAGTGAAGATGGAGCGCGATCTGTTAAAAAAGTTTGCGGCCTACTTCGCGAAGGAGTCGCGGTGAAGTACGGCGTGATTGAGCAGATGCGACGGGACTACCCGGTGCCGCCGATGTGTCGGCTGCTGGGTGTGTCGACCACCAGCGGCTACTATGCATGGCTCAAACGGCCACCCTCATCCCGTACGCAACGGGAACCCCGTCTGGAAGCAGAAATCCTCGCCGCGCACCAGCGCACGCGCGAGACATTCGGCGCTGAACGACTGCAGAAAGATTTGACAGAACATGGTGTGCAGGTTGGCGTGCATCGCATCAAGCGATTGCGCAAGAAGCTTGGATTGCGTTGCAAGCAGAAGCGCAAGTTCAAAGCGACAACCAATTCGAAGCACGACCTGCCAGTCGCGCCGAACCAACTGAATCAGAATTTCTCGGTGAGCGCGCCGAACCAGGCGTGGTGTGGGGACATTACGTACATCGCAACCGACGAGGGGTGGCTGTACCTGGCTGGGCTCAAGGACC
Source organism: Paraburkholderia sp. SIMBA_054 (assembly GCF_046534875.1). NCBI lineage: Bacteria > Pseudomonadati > Pseudomonadota > Betaproteobacteria > Burkholderiales > Burkholderiaceae > Paraburkholderia > Paraburkholderia sp. SIMBA_054. The sequence continues at coordinate 1,595 of NZ_JAWRXV010000020.1, forward strand.
TGTTCAGCGGAGAGCTGGTCGGCTATGCGATGAGCGAGCGTATGACCAAGCATTTGGTGATGCAGGCGCTGTTTCGGGCGGTCGCGTCGCACCGACCATCGCCTGGCCTGATTCACCACACCGACCGCCCAATATTGTACGCACGCGTACCAGAATCTTGTCAGCCAGTTCGGCATGCAAGCATCGATGAGCAGACGAGGAAACTGTTTTGATAATGCACCGATCGAATCATTTTGGGGTACGCTGAAGAGCGAGCTGGTCTATCATCGACGCTTCGCCACTCGGCAGCAGGCGCAGCAAGAGATCACAGAATACATCGAGATCTTTTATAACCGGCAGCGGACACAAGCGCGGCTTGACTATCTGTCTCCCGCCGCGTTCACGCAGCGTTTCTACTTGAACAAGATCGCTGATTAACCCGTTGGCGTCCACGAGTTCCGACCGACCTCAGCCCTTGCCGGTGCAATTCCAGAAGCGTCATAACCTCTCCCAGCCTGACCACCGCCCCCCCCAGGACAGATCTGAAGAGGCATATGGTCGTTGATCGACGGGGCGGCACCGCTTGCGCGGCGCCGCCAGATGAAAACCTGGTGGAAATTACTTCGACGTAATGGGGGGTGGACAAAGTCTTGGACTACCTGGAAGTAGTTCATGTTCTCATACAAAGATCGCATTCGAGCGGTTCTTCTTTACCTGACGCTAGGCAAGCGCATCGGAGCTACCATTCGGCAGTTGGGCTACCCGACCAAGAACTCTCTCTTAAAGCCTGGCATCGCGAACACTAGCAGTGTCACGACCTACGGGCGCGCTATGTCCGTTCGATAGCGGATCGCCTTATTGCAACGGAAACTTGTCGTGTCCTTCGTATGTTCTCGTATTCTTATATCCCTACAAAAAAAGAAGCAAATCCCTACTGGAAATTCAGTATTTTCGCTGTAAATAAACGACGCGTATTTCCGTTCACCAATGCAGGGCCTGGCGCTGCTGGCCCTTGCCTATCGGTTTCGCAGTGTCAAACCGGGCACCAACTCCTCGGCGGACAAGCATGGCCTACTTCGTAGAAACGATCAGATTCAAAATCATTCTCGCGTTTGGTGTGTGTGTGATAATCATGGCTGCGATCGGATTCTTTGGGGCATACGGACTGTCCAGGCTCAGTTCGAAAGTGGTCGGCGGGCATTCTGGTAATACCGTTCCGATAACCAAACTGTCGGAAGTTCGTGCAGCCCAGCTGAACGTGCGCCTTTTGCTAAGGCGTATTCAGGTAACTCACGATCCGGCTAAAACGACGGAATTCAGTGCGGCCACGCTCCGACAGTTTGAGCGGCTGAACAAGTCGTGGAATCACTCCTATTCCGATAGTGTATCCGGCGACAAGGAACGTGAGATCGCCGTGGGAATCACGAGCAGCCCACCCCAGGTGGCAGTGCTAGCGCGCGATGTCATATTTGTCAACGATAGCGAAAGACGTTCAGGATAACTACGTTGTGGAGTGAAATCGCGCTTCCTGGTGTTGGTATTGCTGTTGCCGTTTGCATGTCAACTTACCTGCTTCGTGCGGTCTCGAGGCTGCTCAATGGTTCCATCGACATAGCGAACCATATCGCAAGCGACAGTCTGGAAAATCAGATCGTAGTCGACTCACGCGACGAATTTGGTCAACTTCCCACGGGCAGGCGAAGCGCAAGTTTCCTTGCAGTCGCACGAAACTCGGCAACGCGAACTGACCGATGGGTACCGCCGGTGCGATCGTCTGTAGGCGCGGCATGCCTGCCCGACTCCAAAGCTGTCCATGTGCATAGCGAAACAACGTAACAAGCCCATACCGTATGGTTTCCAGACAGGTGCCGAAGATCAACACCCAACCGATCGAGATTACGCGATCCGTGTCGACGGATGCTGCCACGCTGCAATTTTCCGCTTACAGATTTGGTTGGGATACCGGTCGTTTTCGTTTTTGCGCGAACGGTCCGGCGCGTCTGGTTGCTCGGGAAACGAGCAAACAGCAGATCCGGCTTTCGTTTTGATGAACATCATGCAACAAACTTCTAACTCTCTTAATGTGGCCGATGCAATGTTTGTAGGGGCGTTGATTAACAGCTCTTCGCCTCGCCAGGAACGATGCGCGTCCGCGAATCCTTCGCCTTCATACTCCCCGTGATCTATCGAACTGCGAACGAAAGAGGGCACGTCAGACTCGTCCCGACTTCGGATGACCTGGTTGCGCCATACGAGGGCTACGACACGCCGCTCTGGATGTGGGGGCGTACCGTCGTCGCATGCGTTTGCGACAACCCGTGCCGCCATACCGACCTCGATCTCCGGACCATCCTGCCGTTAACCCGAATTTGGCCTGCGCCGCGGCACTTGCGGCCGGCTCGCACATGAGCGTGAGAATGCCCGCACACACTTCGATCGAGAAAGTCGCAGACTGGGCTGGACGCAACCATGTGCTGGTTGGCGCGATCGGTACGCTGATGTCGCTAGCTGCCCTCGGCATCAGCGCAGCGACGCTGTGGGCGGCACACGACGAAGCAGTGGAACATGCGCGTGAAACTTCGCGAAACGTCGTAGCTGTACTCGCGACCCAAATCGGGCGCACGGTCGAAACGTCTAACAACGCATTGATCGCGCTCTCATCCAATCTAAGCAAACCTGCAGTGAGACGGATGGATCCGAAATTGCGGCACGAGTTACTGTTCGGGCGCCCCGCGGCGCAATTCTTGACAGGCATGGGCGCAACCGATGAGCATGGCCAACTGATCGACGGATGTTGCGGGCCAACACACCATTGGAACTTCAGCGATCGAGCCTATTTCCGGGTCCATCGCGACTCGGAGGACGTCGGGCTCTACGTCTCCGAAGTGTATCGCGCGCGCTCGCGAGACGGCCGGCAATCCATCGCGCTTTCGCGGCGTATTGAGCGCCCCGATCATGCGTTCAATGGCATTGCCGTGGTAGCCATCGATCTCCGCTATTTTGAGCAGCTTTTGTCCCGCCTCGACATCGGCCCGAGTGGGATCAGCGCGATCGTGCGCGTGGACGGCACGATCCTCGCGAGAAACCCGCCGCTGAACGACAATCAGGCGACCCAGTTGCATCGTTCGAAAGCCCTCGAGCGGATGGTGAACAGCGAATCGGGCTTCTATCGCGCACCTTCGAGCATCGACGGCGTCGTGCGGCTGTACACATACCAGCGGGTACCGGGCACGCCGCTGATCGCTGTCGTCGCGCCCGCCGAGCGCGATGTTCTGGCTGGCGTTACTTACCTATCCTGGACGGTCGGTGTTTCGGCAACCGCCATCGGCACAATGTTCTGTGCAGCAGTATGGCTGCTCGCGTTCGCGTTGCGGAACAACCTGCGTAAGCAGGAACTGCTCACCGACCTCACTCGCACCGATCCGCTGACCGGACTGCACAATCGCCGCGCGCTAGATACCGCGCTGGCCGACGAATGGGAGCGGCTGCAGCGTGGCAGTGGCGGCAGCCTTTCAGTACTATTCATCGACGCCGATCACTTCAAGCGGTACAACGATCAGCACGGGCACGCGCTGGGCGACACGGCGCTGCGCTTTCTCGCCGATTGCATCCGCGCACATACACAGCGGCGCGGCGACATCGCCGCACGCTATGGCGGTGAAGAATTTGTCGCGGTGTTGCCCGATACGGACGAACACGGTGCCGCGCGACTCGCCGAGGCGATTCGCCGCGAGGTGGAGCGCAACGGGCTCGCCGGATGCGTGGAGACGGTACCGGCCCTCACCGTCAGCATCGGATGTGCGACAAGTCGACGCGGACGACACGCTTCCGTGGATGCGCTGTCCCATCAGGCGGACATGGAACTCTACCGCGCCAAGCGCAACGGCAGGAATCGTGTGTGTTTTGCGCAAGCGGAGCCGTCGTAGGCTCAGCATGACCGGTTCCAGTCGAATCTTCATTAATTTAGGTATCAAGTTGTGCTTGCGTATCTGGATGCCGTTCCTTTGCTCAAACTGATCTTGCCGATTCACTCGGCGCCGCTACGCAAGTCCCGGCCGACGTTTGGCGAATCGCAGTCCAATATCACGACGCAGCGCCTGGAACAGCACTCTTCAATGTCGCGCAACGAACGCTTAGCTGAAACAGAAAGTACTAACGAACGGCACTGAGCGCTACCGAGAGGAAGCGATGACCGTAGGAACGATCGAGGATTACTAATCATAGGATTACGCGACTACCTTAGGAATGTGAAAAGCTTCTGCGCTGCCTTGGTGTCGCTGGCCAATCTGTGCGAGGTTGCGGTTCCGCTGGCAAGCGTGCTGGCACGCCGACGGATCGCTGCGCATTTGCTCGGGTCCATACCGAGTCCGAGCAGTAGTGTCTCGGGCCCTACCAAGGCGTGTTGCATCGGTATAAAAATTCCATCTCGCGCAAAGCTTTGCAAAAAGCGAACTAAGGTTGCTCCCTCTTCAGTCGGGTTATTTTGAGCCGTTATGCATTACGCACGATACAACATCTTCGAAGTCGTCGTGGATGTCTCAAGACCGCGAGGATGCGGAGTGTCGTTTCATCACGCGAATAGTCGCAAGAGGAGTGCACATGAAATTGATAAATTTGCCTGTGAAAGTGAAGCTGACCGTTTCATTCGGCTTGCTTGTGCTAGTTGTCCTGACCAGTTCCCTGCTAGCGCTGAAAGCACTGAACGATTCCAACGAACGGTTCTCCGGTTACGTTAGCGGCATCAACGCTCGCGCTGAAATGGCCGCCTCACTTCGTGCCTCGGTTGACGATCGCGCAATGGCAGTTCGCAATCTGGTTCTCGTCGCCACGCCTGCCGACGTCGATGCAGAAAAAAAGGCTGTCGCCGATGCGGAACAGGCCGTCGAAAGCCGACTGGCGAAATTCAACTCGATGGTTGCTGTCGCTCAGGATATGAGCGAGAAGACGCGCGCTCTCGCGGAAGAGATTTCAAGAATCGAGGCGCTTTATAAGCCGGTGGCACTGGACATTGACCGGTTGGCGCTAACCGGTCAGAAGGAAGCAGCGATCGTCGAAATCGATACCAAATGCCGACCGCTGCTTGCTTCCCTGATCAAGGCATCCAACGAGTATGCCGACGCTACCCGCGAACGTGCCGCGGAAATGATTCGCGAGGCGCAAGATCAGTTCAGGAGTCACCGCAATCTGCTGGTCGCCATCTGTCTGGGTTCTCTTGCGATAGCGGTGCTCGCCGGCGTCCTGATTACGCGGGATCTGTTGCGCGCGCTGGGCGCTGAGCCCGCGGCCCTGGCTCAAGCGACCCAACGGGTCGCTGCCGGTGATCTTGGCCCCGTCGCCCGTACGAAGAATGCCCCGTCGGGTAGCGTGCTCGCGTCCATGGGCGAGATGCGGGCCAGTCTCGTCGATCTGATCGGAACGGTCAGGTCGTCCGCTAACAATATTGCCACCGGATCGAGCCAGATTGCCGCCGGCAATCAGGATCTTTCGTCCCGCACAGAGCAGCAGGCGTCGTCCCTGCAGGAAACCGCGTCCAGCATGGAGGAACTGACATCGACTGTGAAACAGAACGCGGAGAACGCACAGCAGGCGAGTACGCTAGCCACCAACGCGTCTGAAGTTGCGCAGAAAGGCAGTAGGGTGGTCGGGCGCGTCGTCGCGACGATGACCGAAATCAGTGAGAGCTCGACGAAGGTCGCGGATATTACCGGGATAATCGAAGGCATTGCGTTTCAGACAAACATCCTGGCACTGAATGCCGCCGTAGAGGCTGCACGCGCCGGTGAGGAGGGGCGTGGATTTGCTGTAGTGGCCAGCGAAGTCAGAAGTCTTGCGCAGCGCTCGTCGAGCGCGGCAAAGGAAATCAAGGATCTGATCAACTCGTCGGTGCAGAAGATCCACGACGGCTCGACGCTCGCGGGTGAAGCAGGCAGAACGATGGCGGAAGTGACGCAGGCCGTCGCCCGCGTGACGGATATTATGGGCGAGATTGCGGCGGCATCGGGCGAACAGAGCCGGGGCATCGAGCAAATCAACCAGGCGATCACGCAGATGGATGAGGTGACGCAGCAGAATGCGGCGCTTGTTGAGGAGGCAGCGGCCGCCTCAGCCTCACTCGAAGAGCAGGGGCGGCAGTTGACGCAAGCTGTCGCGCTCTTCCGCATCAGTGACGCAGGTGCGGGCCAATCGATGCTGAAGGCCGTCGGCTGATCGCGGAAAACCGGCTTCGCCACGTCCGAGGCTTCCTGGTACACAGCCTGGTCGGGCTGACGCCAGAGGGCTTGCCACTTGGCGTAATAGGGCATGAAAAGCTGGATACGTCGACCCGAAGAGCTTGGCCAGAAACATCTTCAGGAGTATGGACCGGTCCGCGAGAATGAACGTGCGAAATGGCTTGAGGGAGGCGAGCAACTGAATGCACTCAAGCCGCACTGCCCAGGCACGCACATCGTCGGCGTGAGTGATCATGAAGGTGACGTCTACGATGTGATCCTCGCACAGCGACCTTTCGGTGTCGACTCGTTGGTGCGAGCATCGTGGAACCGACGTGTTGCTCATCCTGACAGACGTCTGTGAGAGACCGTGTTGGCCGCGCCGGCGCTTCGCGTAGAACAAATACGTTTGGCGGCGCGTGAAAACCGGTCGGCGCGGACCGCACGACCGGTCGGGCGGTGCATGCCCATACGCCTGTGTTCACCGTATGGCCGTCGTCGCGAGAAGCTCGCGAGATTGAGGTGTTTCAATTCACGCGCTGGAAACGATCGTGCGCGAAGGAATCCAGCCATTGGAGTGGCTCTTGCAAACTTCGGTGACCACGCACACGCGCACGCGGGCGCAAGCCCTTGAACGTCTGGCGCGGCATGCGCACCGATGGACCATTGAATCGTGGCACCCGCGTGCTCGAAGGTGGCTGTCGCGTTGAAGCCTGTCAGTCTGGCAGTCTCGACCGGTTCGTGCGCGCCACCGCCTTGTTCGCCGTGATAAGTTAGAAAGTCCTGTATGCCCTGTTGCTTGCACGCCTCGATGGCGACCTTCCGTGCGAAGTACTGCTGTAAGCGATCGAGTGGCAAGCCCTATATTGCGGGATGAGAATGGCACCGTAAAAACGCCTTCTGAGCCACCGTCACTTTGTCGGATAAGAACGGAGGCGAAAAACTAGCAGCGCTTCCAAAAGTAACAGTATGCGTGGCAGCAGCGCCGTATTGACTGGTCGTGAGCGGAGCGTATTAGCCCCCTTCTTTCGAAGGTGTCTGCAAAAGCGGAGCGCCGGTGCCCGAAGTCGGGTGCCCGGGTGCTCGCCAACCCCGAAAGGGCCGCCTGACGGTCTATTAATTGTTCATACGAATTTGCCGGCGACCCGTGGAACGGCTTGCAGCAGCTCAGGATTGCAAGCGTCGACGATCGGATTGCTCAAGGCTCGTAAAGCAAACAGAACCGGCCCGAGTTAAGGAGTTCCCTTTTCGAGAAAAAGCCTTTATAAAGGTTTTCTGCTGAAGCTTACCCGGTGAGGTCCAGGCCCCTGACCAATGAACATTCTATGCATAGACTTCTGAGATTGCTGACGCTTCTTCTGTCGTTTGGTTGGATCGTGCCAACCGTGCATGCCACCACAGTCGGTGTCGTCTTACCGGGTTCATCGCTTGCTTTTTATCGGGCAATGCTGAAGGGAATACAACAATCGGCCCATGATCTCCATGTCGATTTGCTCTTCCGAAGTCCGTCCGATGGGGGTGGGCTCAATACACCGAATATCCAGTTGCACATTATCGATTACCTGGTCGCGCAGGGAGTCTCGGGCGTATTGCTGGCACCGGAACCCCTGGAAGGGCGCCCGCGGGTTTCAATTCCTGTGCCTGTGATCCTTGTTGATCGGGACAGTACTGACTACGATGGCATCTCGACCGTATACACGGACAATTTTGACGCTGGCAGAAAGGCCGCACTCAGTCTGCTACCGGTTCTGAAAAGAGGCGCCAAAGTGGCGTTGCTGCGGCTTGCGGCCAACGTGAGTTCGACCACCGCGCGAGAAAACGGGTTCTTGAGCGTCGCCCGAAGAGAGGGGTGGAATGTGGTGGTCGATGCCTACGTGGGGTATCGGCCCCGCGACGCAGAGGCGCTGATCGCCGAGGCGATAAACGGCTACCCGGACCAACTAGACGCGGTTTTCGCGCCGGCTGAACCAATTGCCTACGGCGCTTTGCGGGTAATTGAAACCGCCGCAATCGGCCGGCGCCCACGCCTTGTTCTATTCGACTGGCGTCCGGAATTTCTGGACGGCCTCAAGCGAGGAACTGTACACGCCGTCATATTGCAAGACCCTTACCGCATGGGGTATCTCGCGTTGGCGGCCTTGGTCGGCACACTGCGAGGCCATCCGCCGCCCCCCCACATATTCGTCGACGTCGTCACCGTAACGCCGAAGAACATGGACGATCCGGCGATTCGATCACGGTTGGCGAACTATGCCAAATAAGCGGAGATCACCACCCTGACTTGTGCAGCGCATGCATCTGGGATTGCGTTCGGGAAAGCGCGACAGCCACGGCGCGATGTGCAAAACACACGCCACGTGGCCTCATATGAAAGGCATCATGTAAGAGCCTTTCCAAAGATCATTGGCTTACTATTCGACGATCAATCCGTGGCGGACCGCGTAACGGATCACTTCGGCATTGTTCGCGAGGCCGAGTTTCTGCATCAGCCGCATCTTGTGTGTACTGATTGTTTTCGCGCTGAGCGCACAGGTGTCGGCAATGTCGTTGATGCTCTTGCCCGTCGCCAGCATCTGCAGCACTTGAAATTCGCGGTCGGACAGCACCTCATGCGGCGTCATGTCACCGCGATGCGCCTCGAAGACCATCGCATCGACGAGCCTCGGATCGATGCAGCGTCCGCCATCCGCCAGCTTGCGGATTGCCGCCAGCAGCACATCGGGATCGCTGTCCTTGGTCAGATAGCCGGTCGCGCCGGCACGCAGCGCGCGCGACGCGACCTGGGCCTCGTCATGGATGCTCAGCACCAGCACGGGCAACGCAGGCTGCTCGGCCCGCACGCGGCGGATCAGATCGACGCCGCTGATGCCCGGCATCGTCATGTCGAGCAGCAGCAGGTCGACCGCGCAACTGCGCAGTTTGTCGACAACTTCCGAGCCTTGCGCCGCTTCCGCCGCGACGACCATGTCGGCCGTCGTTGCGATGATCTGCCTGAGTCCGCCGCGAACGATCGCGTGATCGTCTGCAATGAGTATCCTGATCATGATTTGAGTCCGCTATCGAGCGGAATGTGAATTGAAACCGTCGTGCCGGCGCCCTGCGCGCTGTCGATCGACAGCGTTGCGCCGATCAGCCGCGCGCGCTCGTTCATGCCGAGCAGGCCATACGAATACTTCCGGTGTGCCGCGTGCAGCTCGAAGCCGCAGCCGTTGTCGCGCACATGCAATTCGATTTTGTCCTCCGTCGAACTCAGCGACACGTCGACAAGCGTCGCATTCGCATGACGCGCTACGTTGGTCAGCGATGCCTGCACGATGCGGAACACCGCCGTTGCATGCGCGTCCGACAGCGCGGGCTCGCCGCCCTCGATCCGCAGCTTGCAGGGAACGGCGTTGCGCCGGTTGAACTCGTCGACGAGCCATTCGAGCGCCGACACGATCCCGAAATTGAGCGCGGCGGGCCGCAGGTGACTCGCGACATTGCGGACCATCCAGATCGTGCCTTCGACCAGCTCGCGCATATCGTCGGCCTTTTTCAACGCTTCCGGGTCGTGCGCGAGCCGCATCTTCAGTAGTGAGACGTCCATCTTCAGCGCGGTCAGCAACTGGCCAAGTTCGTCGTGAATCTCCATCGCGATGCGCTTTCTCTCCTCTTCCCGGATCGCTTCCATGTACGCGGAAAGCTCGCGTTGCTGCTCGCGTGACTCGACCAGTTCCTGCTCCATCTGCTTGCGCCCTGTGATGTCATTCAGGCCGACGTAGATGGCGGGCGAGTCGTCGTAGGTCGCGACGCGCGCGGTCGCCATCGCCCAGAATTGCGTGCCGTCGGGACGACGGAACCGGACCTCGGTATCGCGCACACTGCCCTTCTTGCGCAGGTGCCCGATCAGCCGCTCGCGTTCGTTGGGGTCCGCGTAGAAGTCCGCAACGTTGGCGATGTTCAATGTCATGCCCTCGCCCATGCCGAACAGCGCGCGCAGCGGCGCGTTCGTGTACAGGATGCGTCCGTCCGGCATCGACGTGATGCACAATGGCACGGGGCTCGTTTCAACGATTGCGCGAAAGCGCGCCTCGCTCGCCTGCAAACGGGCGTCCGCGCGGCGGCGTTCGTCGATCTGCGCCTGCAGGTTCGCGTTCGCGCGCGCCAGTTGTTCGGTGCGCAACGCGACGCGCCGTTCGAGATCGTCGCGCACCTGTTCGAGCGCCGCTTCCGTTTCCTTGCGCACTGCCACTTCGGCCAGCAGTTGCCGGTTCTGCGCAACGAGTTGCTTGTGCATCGCGCGCAGTTCGAGATGCACGCCGACGCGCGCGAGCATCTCGTCGACGCGCAGCGGCTTGGTCACGTAATCGACACCGCCCGACGAAAACCCTTCGACGCGGTCCTCGTTGCCCGTCAGGGATGTCATGAAGATCACGGCGATATCGCGCGTGCGCTCGTCGCGCTTGAGCCGTCGACAGGTTTCGAAGCCGTCGATGCCCGGCATCTTCACGTCAAGCAGAATCAGATCGGGCTGCGCGAACGCCGCGCGTTCGAGCGCCTCGATGCCGTCGAGCGCAACCAGCACACGGATGCCGCGCGCCTCGAGACTGTCGACGACCACGCCGACATTGGCGGGCGTATCGTCGACGATCAGAATCGTCCCCGACGGCGCGGCGGACGCAGCGAGGTGGCTCATGATGCCGTGTTCCCTTCGAGATACCGCTCAACCAGTTGCAGGATCGCCTTCGACTGCCAGGCGCGCGCCAGTTGATGCAGCCTTGCCGCAAACGCCGCGTGCGACGGGTCGCTCGCCGCCATCCGCTCCGCCCATTGCACGATGCCGCTCATGTTGCCGTCGCGCGCGAGCTGATGCAGCTCGCTCATCGCGGCGGCGGGAATGTTGGCTGGCGGGGTCGCCGGCATCGATGGTCCGGCTTGCGGCTGGACCGCTTCGCGAATCCAGTCGATGCCGAGCAGTGCCGCGATCCGGGCGAGCAGCACGTCGAAATCGACCGGCTTGTTGACGAACGCGTTCGCGCCCGCTTCGAGGCTCCTTGCGCCGTCGACGCCGAACGGCGACGCCGAGATCGCGATGATCGGCGTGTGCGCGAAGGCTGGCATTGCGCGTAATCGCCGCGTCACAGTCAGACCGTCGATGCCGGGCATGACGATATCCGTGAGGATCAGATCGGGGTATTCCGTTTGCGCGAGCGCGATGCCGTCGGCGCCGCTGGCGGACTCGACGGTGTCGAAGCCGATCCGCGTCAGCAACTCGTCGATGACCGCGCGGTTGATCTGCACGTCGTCGATCACGAGCACTTTGCGGCGCGGACCTTCGTAGCCCGTGATGAACGTAGCGGCTCCCACGACACCGCCAATACGCGCGGCGCCCGGCTCGACAAGCGCGGCCGGCAACTCGAACCAGAAGACACTGCCGCGTTCCGGCGTGCTTTCGACCTTCACTTCGCCGCCCATTGCGCGCACGAATTGACGGCTGATCGCGAGGCCGAGCCCCGTGCCGCCCGCGCGGCGTTCCGCGCCGCCTGCCTGTTCGAACGGCAGGAAGATTGTCTCGTGATACTCGGCAGCAATCCCGATGCCCGTGTCGTGGACCTCGAAGCGGACCGCGCCGTTTTGCGCGCGCCCAATGAACAGCCGCACGCAGCCCGCATCGGTGAACTTCACGGCGTTCGACAACAGGTTGAGCAGCACCTGGCGCAGGCGGTGTTCGTCGGCGCGCACGCCGCCCGGTGCGTCGTCGGCGACCGTGCATTCGAACGCGAGCTTGCGCTGCCCGGCCTTCACGCCGATGATCTCGCGGATCGAATCGACCAGGCCCGCCAGCGGCACGTCGCAAATCTCGATGCGCAGCTTGCCCGCTTCGACCTTCGCGAAATCGAGCGTCTCGTCGATCAGCGCCAGCAGATGCTCGCCGCTCTGCTGGATCACAGCGACGCCGTCGCGCTGACGCAGGCTGAGCGTACTGTCGCGCCGGAGAATCTGCGCATAGCCGAGAATGCCGTTGAGCGGCGTGCGCAATTCGTGGCTCAGGTTCGCGAGGAACTCGCCTTTCGCGCGATTGGCCGCTTCCGCCATGTGCCGCGCTTCGCGCTCGACGGCCGCTTCGCGTTCGTCGAGATACGCGCGATGCAGCCGCATCCCCATTGCGTTGAACGCCGACACCACGCGGTCGAGTTCGTCGGGCTCGCGCGGCGGCTTGCGTTGCAACACGAACGGGTGCTGCGGCTCGTGGAAATCGTAGTCGTTGACGCGGCGCGCAATCGCCGCGAGATGCCGCGTGAGGAGTCGCCACAGAATGTAAAACGTGAAAAGCGCGACGAGAAACGTGTTCGCGCCTTCGGTCACGAGTATCAGGAGCGCCGTACGCGTCAGGTCGTGATAGAGATTGGCGAGCGTCGCCTCCACGTATAACGTGCCGATCTGCTCGACCTTGTCCTGGACGCAGTACATGATCGGAAACTCGCGTGCTATCTTCATGCCCCGCATGCGCTGGCCTACGCTCACGGTCATCGCTGCGCCGGCGGAAGGGAACTCGCGCACTTCCGCCGCGCGGATATCGCCGAGCCGCAGCACGCCTTGTAGCTCGAGCTGGAGTTGCGGCTGGTCCACACGCCAGAGCGCTTCGCCAAGACTGTCGCGATAACTGCGGTCGATATCGACAAGGCGGTTCTGGATCTGCTCGACGCCGTGCCGATAGTCGCGATACAACTGCACGGCCGTCAGGATCAGCGTGATCGCGCAACTGAACGCAAGCACCGTCCCGAGCAGCCGCAGCACGACGCTGCGCCGCATATAACGGAGCCCGCTCCACCCTGCGTCGAACCTGTCGAGAGCCATATTCCCCCGGGAGTGCCGCCGTTCTGGTTGTCATATTCTGCACTCGGTGCCGAAGCTCGGTCCATCGGCTTGGCGCTTAAAACGACTGTCCTTTTACCTCGCCGCCTCCGGCAGTTCACCCAATGCCTTCAACCTGACCATACGCGCCGGCCGTCCACCGAGTTCGTCGATCAGATCGGCCGTTTCACACAGCGTCGCCTGAAGAACGTGCGTGTCGAGCGGGTTCGCGTGATAGTGACGCAAATCGCACATCATTTCGCCGAGGCGTCTCAGTGCAGCGGGCGGGCTTTCGATCAACGACCAGCTGTGCATCAGATATGCGAGCGTCACGCTACCCGATTCGCACCATGCGTCGGACAGCTGGAGACAGAGCGAGTTGAACCTGCTCCAACGACATTCTCACGGTCGGACAGATGGGCAATCATGACACTTCAGCTTGATGCTGAATTTCGATGACTTATGATCCGCGAACACTGTTTGCGTCGCAGTCAGCACGCGCTGGAAAAGCCGCGTGCGACATCCTGATTCGCGTGTCAGGGAATCCTTAACGCCGCGCGTCAGAAAGCCGCCGCCGGTACGTCAAAACTCTTGTATGCCACCGGCTCGCGTGGCGCTCACCAAGGAACTCCTGACGCTTCAAATCAGTACTTCCTGAATACAAAACCCGCCGCTGCCGATTGGCCGTGCATCGGATTGGTCCTAGCATTGGGTCGTCGGGAACGGGGGAGACGCACATGTATGACGACGCTTCGAACGCATTGCCGCTGTATGTGATCGAATTGCGCGCGTGGATCAGCGAGTGGTACGACCATGCGTTCAAGGTGGGACTCGTTTACCCGCCCTTTACCCTCGATGAATCGACAGCCGACCGACTCGAAGGGTATTTCAAGGCAGGACTGACGCCGGCCGAGGGCGCGATTGCATTCTTCGGTGTCGTGCATTGAGGGCCGCTCATGAGGTTCGACGAATTCGATGCGGACCTGACGCGGCTGTTACGGTCGCCGCCCGACGGGGGGCCATCGCGGAGCTAACGGACGGCCTGACCGCGCAGTGAGGTCGAAAGGGCATGAGAGTCTCTCGACAGCGTCGCGGCTGAGGGATCAGAGGGAGGAAGCGCTGTCGAGCCTTAGCTTCATCCTGTTTCCTAGAACTTCATTGGGGATTTTGGGGTTCATGGCTTCTCCGGTTTTTATGGTCGGCCGTTTTGTGCGCGCTGTTCATGTTCGGTGCTGCAGCGACAGATGGCGCTATCTTGTTTGCCCGTTGCAACAAGAGGTTTGGTTCGTGCCGATGACGTCGCAGTGCGGCGCATCACTCCGTCAGCGGAAAAAGCTTCAATATGATGTATGGATGGGGCCGTCAGGTTGTCCCTCATAGGGTCGATTGCATAGATCTGCAACGGCTAGGTTTTTAATTCTCGTTTAAGTTTTTCGTCGGTGAAAGTGGAAGGGCTGGGCTCGGCGCTAATGTCGGGACGGACAGCGCACATAGGACCGCTAGTCCGGTGGGTCAGTCATGACAAGAAAAACCGCCAGGTAGTTCAACTGTGCTTGCAGAACAGCTGAATGTCATTTGAGCGACCGATACGGCCTTTGCTTCCGACCGCAAGTGGAATAAACCGAGGTAATGTTTTATGCGGTACACGACCGCCGTGGAGCGGCCCCCTGAATCGCCAGGCACTGGCAAAAGAACGATATGATCTACCGGGAAGTCGAATGAACTTAGCCGCCGGAACGGAATGTGGGAAAAGCCGGGAGAACTACTCATTCGTTGCGCGACAGCCAATTGTGGACATCGATCTTCGAGTCGTTGGTTATGAGCTGCTATTTCGAAAACGGGGAGAAAGCAATGCGTGCATAGAGGACGATCTAACGAGCACTCTTTCCGTGCTTTCGACCACTTTCGACTTTGGGCTCGATGAGCTGACGGAAGGCAGTCTTTGCTTTATTAATTGCTCGGAAGATTTTCTGAAATCACCGGCATTGTTACTAATGCCGCCCGAGCGTTTTGTTTTAGAGATTCTTGAAACCTGTGTCATCACGCCTGCGCTAATTGAGACGTGCCGAAATCTCAGAGAGCGGGGGTTTAAAATTGCTTTGGACGATGTCTGCGCTTACACACCTGAGATGGATCGGTTGCTTTCTGATATTGATATCGTCAAGGTCGATTGGCTGATGATCCATCCGGACGAGCGTGTCGAAATTTGCCGCCGTTTATCGTACGCCGGTAAAAAGATTCTCGCCGAGAAAATCGAAGAGTGGACCGCATTTCATCAGGCGCGTGAAGCTGGGGCGACCCTCTTTCAAGGGTATTTTTTTAGTCGGCCTGAAATACACAGTAGGCAAAAAATTTTACCTCCCGCGGAAGCGGTGATACTGGTTATGCAGTTGATTGTGGACGATGCATCGCGTCACCGCCTGGTAAGAGCGGTCGAGCGATCGCCGCTGCTACTTGCCAAATTGCTCAAGTTGGCCTCTAGCGTTGCCATGGCGTCTGGTCCGTATTATGAGGGACTGTGCTCGACCGATTCCGCATTGCAAGTGGTCGGAAACGAGCGACTTTTTCAGTGGTGTGCGCTAATTTTGTATGTCGATGACCTGTCGTTGGAGGATGAGGTCCTTTCTTTTCTTGCCCTGCAAAGGTCTTGCCTGATGGTCTCATACGTCATGCACCATTATCCGGAGGAAAAGTCGCTACTGCCCAGCGCCCGTCTGACCGGTGCAATATCGGTGCTCGACATTAAATACGGCCGTCAACCTGCCTGCTTCTGGTATGAACTGCCTCTCGCGGAGAATATTTGTGCGGCTCTAATAGAAGGTAGCGGCCTTTTGGGAGAAGCCCTAATATTCGCGCGGTCAATGGAGGTAGGTATCTGATGTACGTGAGCCCGACTTAATAGAGCCCTAGAGGCGGAGTTGCTCGACCGCAGGCTTTTCTTGCATAACAGAGCGGCCCCGCTGACCCGGGCGGTTGTAGAGGCCGCACAGAATCTTAGGCGCCAGGCACCCCGGGGCACGCGTTGTTATGCGACCAGTCATGGTTAACGTTCGATGCGAGACGGGATTTATATGCATAACCGATGAATGTCTCGTTGACGGCTTCGCTGCGGAATGTGTCAATCTTTCCTGCGAGGCGCTAAAAAATGATGCTTCACCTTGCCTATCGTTTGCGCGAAGAGACAGTTCCACAAAAAAATCACTCTGAGCGGTTTTTTCTCGAAACACAATGCTCGTCTGGGTTACGGAGGAGACGCATTATGCGTATAGGTTCAGGAAACTTCACTCCTGCCGACATACGTTATATCCACACACGTAACGGAAAGAAACGCATGAAATCGATGACGGTCAGCAGGAAACTAAGCCTGGCGTTTGGCCTTGTAGTGTTCATATCGTTGGTTGGTAGCGCAATATCGCTGGTTAACTTTTTGAAGCTCAATCAGGCAAATGGCTGGAACGTTCACAGCTATCAGGTGCTTCGCGCCAACGATGACATGTTGACGAACATGGTGAACATGGAGACCGGCGTCCGTGGCTTCGTTGCATCAGGGGAGGAACGGTTCCTCGATCCCTACAATGCGGGACGCAAGCAGTTCGCGAATTCTTTCGACGTCGTCCGGAACCTGACGGCAGACAACGCTGCGCAGCAGGGTCGCCTCGAAACCCTTCGCGAAATGCACCAAAGGGTTACGGACGTCGATGAGAAGCTGATCGCCATGCGGCGCGATGTCAATGCTGGCAAGCAGCCTGTCGATAGCCTGGTCAACTACTTCAAGCAAGGCAACGACAAGCAGTTCATGGACCGCTATCGCGCCGTGTCGGCGGAACTCAACAGCGCCGAGCAGTCGCTGCTGGAGCAGCGTTCTGGCGAAGTGGCCAGCATGACAGCCTGGACCAAGCTGACGCTTGCGTTCTCCGGCACCATGACGGTGCTCGTTTCTATCGTGCTCGGGGTCCTCATCACGCGGGGTATCATGCGGGCATTAGGCGGCGAGCCGGCCGAGGCTGCGAAGGCAGCGCAGCGCGTTGCGGAAGGTGATCTTGATGCGTCCATTACGCTTGCGCCGAACGACCAGACGAGCCTGATGGCGTCGCTCGAATTAATGCGGCAGCAATTGCGCGCTATCGTTTCGGATATCCATTCCACGGCTGAAGCTATTGTGACTTCCGCAGGTGAAATCGCACAAGGTAATCTGGACTTGTCGCAGCGCACCGAAGAACAGGCGGCGTCGTTGCAGGAGACTGCAGCTAGCATGGAGGAGTTGACGGCCACGGTGCGTCAGAACACCGAAAATGCGAAGCAAGCGAACGGGCTTGCCGGCAATGCGTGCGAGGTGGCCATTCGGGGCGGTGAAGTCGTGAATCAGGTGGTGGACTCCATGCGCGCCATATCGAGCAGCTCAGGCAAGGTGGCCGACATCATCACCGTGATCGAAGGCATTGCTTTCCAGACCAACATTCTTGCACTGAATGCCGCTGTCGAGGCTGCCCGTGCGGGTGAACAGGGTCGCGGCTTTGCGGTCGTGGCTGGTGAGGTTCGGACGCTGGCGCAGCGAAGCGCGAGTGCGGCGAAAGAGGTCAAGGAACTCATTACAAGTTCGGTGGAAAGCGTGGCCAAGGGTTCAGAGCAGGTCGAAAGAGCGGGCATGACCATGTCCGACATCGTTCAGTCGGTGAGGCGGATGACTGACATCATGGGAGAAATCGCGTCGGCGTCTGACGAACAGGGAACGGGAATCGAACAGGTGAACGTGGCTGTGGGACAAATGGACTCAGTCACGCAGCAGAACGCGGCGCTTGTTGAACAAGCCTCGGCTGCTGCACAGGCGATGGCGCACCAGGCGACATCGCTTCGGCAGGCGGTGAGCGTCTTCAGGCTGGGGCACGCGCCTGTATGAGCCCGCGACTATTCGTGTTCGCTGACAGGGCGATCGGGCGGGCGGCGATAGAAATGATTTCTATAGGTCTTGCGACGCTGCCCGTGTGGAATCTGCCGCTCCTGTGACACGCTGCCGCCATCCTTGTGATGCACGATCACTCGTGCACCGGGTTGCCGGCTTGGGCCGCGCATGCGGCTTTCAATCGCTGGATCAACAGTCGCGCGCACGCTGTGCATGAGCGCGTGCATCGCAGGTGAAGTCATGGTTCGTCAGCGTACTGTAGCGGCCCTCGCGCAACGCGCAGAACAACAGCCGCAAGTGTGTAGGGCAAACTGAACTGCGCGTCGTTGGGATTGGCGGGGGCTGTATCCGTCAGATCTTCGACGGCTCGCGAGAAGGTCTGCACCTCGATCTCGCCGACCTCATCGGCGCGCCAGCCCGTTTCTTCCACGATCGTTTCTGTGCATTCGAGCGCACAGGCAAGCCAGCTGCAGGCAGGATATCGCTTGATGCTGCCGAAGCGGACGTACCAGTCGTCACCCAACGCATCAGTGAGCAGGTCCGACCCAAACCGGTCCGAGCCGGCCATGCGCCAGTATCCATGCGTGCCAACCCTTGGGTCTGGTCATGCTAATCGTTCTATGTCTCGTCGACCTGCAGCTCAGTCACCGTCCCGGGAAGCGTTACATCACAGCACTATCCGCGATGACGACGATCGTAGCGACTGCAATCGTGTTTGGAACCGTCCATATTATGCGTGCATAAACCGGGCTCCTCATTGCAGACGTCGCGCGAACCCGCTTCGCACAGGACTTTTTCCACGACTTCGTCGCTCTTGTTCACCAAATATGAAGCTCTCGCACGAGGTGAGTTCCGGCTCGGCTGGCCCCCTCCGGGGTTAGCGCTGGGTGTGCCGCTGACGGCCGCCGGCGTCGCGCTGTGGTGTGACGCGAAGCTAACAGCTTATGGCAGCATGCTGGATGAGTCGATGGTGGTAGGACCGCTTCTCGTCGGCATCTTCGCGACTATCTATGTAGCGCACGAACTGCGGCGACGGTAACCAATCTCTTACCGGTACCCATTGCGGATATCTTCGGGTCCCGTCTACCGTGTAACTCGCCGAGCGGCAGGCCATCGAGCAGGCCTTACTGCGTCACGGGAGGCGCTACGCCGACGCAGCACGGGAACTCGGCGCGTCGCGAGTGACCCTTTTTCGTTTGCTTGGCATATACAGCCCGCGCGAACAGCCTGACGTGACCAAGCCGACGTCCGAGTAACACAGTGTCAGAAATTTGATCATGCGGTGATCGAAAAGGCCGACAAGCGGCGCGGGATTTCGCAGGTGCCGATGGCCGTTGAACCCCGGCAACGGTCGTCGCCGTCACGGCGCCCCGAATGACGGCAACGGGTCGATCTGGGGCATTCGGGAATTTTAGCCATGCGTTGCGTAGTCCGTAAAGAAACATCGCTGTGGCCTTTAGAGGTTGCAGCGACTCGTTCTTAGACTGTCAGCTCCTCGTTTGGCCTCGAGCTATCGAACTGTGTGAGAAAGGCCTATGATCTGCGAGGGTGATCTCCACGTTAGACCTAGTCATGGTAACCGTTCCCTTTATTCCCTCTCACGGAAGCGATTCACGCCGGCCGCTATTCACGTCTCTCGAACAACTTCTGGCAATTCCGGTTCGCAACGACGCAGACCTAGCTGATCTGGCACGGGACGGGTTGCGAGTTGATGTAATAGATCGTCTTGAGGCGAAAGGTCTCAAACCGGACGAACTAGCGTTTATCATTTCTCGACGAACGCTGATTCATCGTCGTCGGAAGGATGCACGTCTCTCGATAGAAGAGTCTGACCGTGCGATTCGGTTGGCTAGAATCGTGGCTCATGCATGTGCTGTTTTTGGAAACGTAGAGAAGGCCATGGGATGGCTGCGCAATGCACAGATGCGATTTGCGAGTCGAACTGCCCTCGAGATGACAACTACTGAGCACGGGGCGCGATTAGTTGAAGAGGCGCTTGTACAGATTGACGAGGGACACTTCGCGTAGTGACTCAGCGAAGGGTCAAGGGTCTTCGCCGACCGTTGCTTGCGACGGTCGCTCGAAGGTCGTGGCTTTGCCGATTTGTGCCGGTTACCCCGACATCGACCGATTACTGTTGCCGCGATAACCAGGCAGTTATCGCGGCGTGAAGGCTTCACTACGTACCGGTGATGGTGGGGATGTGTGACCGCAGCTTTGGTCTACTGGTCTCGAACAGTCGATGACGGACGAGCGCTCGTAAAACGAGGCCGTTAATAGAAGAAAACTTATCCTAACAGCGCGGTTTCCGTTCACATTTTTTCGGAAATCTGAAACCCGCGAGTCGCGTTGCGGGGCCCGCGACCCGATAAAGAGGCTGTTCGCCAGGTATGACTCATGAAGCCACACGCTTGGCTCGTTCGGTGCCGGCGAGAGGCAGGGATCGGCCATGAGCGGTCGGTCGACACGGTGGTGTAGATCGCCGACAATTGGGCGTCAATAGCGGATTGAAACGGCATTGACACCGTTAATGATCGATTCTATCCGGCGTCAAAGTGGTTTTGTCCAACGGTACAGACGAAATCAAAATAAGGAGAAACTATATGCTGTGTCCGGTTTGCAATTCTCAAAACCTCGCTACGAGCGTAAAGTGCTTTCAATGCGGAGCGACACTTATCCACGAAGCTACAGGCCACTCCACCGCGTACATAAAAGGGGCTAGGAGGGTTGATTCATATATTTATGGGATCGCGGGCGCCATTTCCACCTTGGTACTCGCAGTGGTCTTTTTAAAGACGCTATTTTCCGACTGGAATCTAAACGCACCTCTCATTTGTTTCATTGCCTTTTTTTTCGGTGGATTGGCCGGCCGATTCATTGCATGGCTGAAATGGCGTGATCTTTTGCGACTGTCAAAATAGATCGGGAAGCGATGAACAAAACCACCCGCAGAAGAGGTAAGCAGACATTCCAGGCCATTGATCGATTTTGCACGTTGACCGAGCGACAGGATGGAATGTTCGCTTCAGTTCCAACGTCCGTTATCGGACCGATCACTGTCTCTAGTGGGTCGTTCAGGGTCAACCGCCCAAGGCAAGAGTCGGCTACGAAGTGAGGGTCGTGGTGTCACCACGAACGGCCGGAATCGGGCGAACTGGAGACGATCGATACCGCGGCGTGAGAGTGGGTCGCCTGTCATATTGACTGCCCACGCGAGCTAGACAATTGCGTGGAAAGTCGGATCCAGGTCAAGGCGGGCGCGCTGGAGACGGCCTATTCTGGCCGCTCTGAGACGAGCGCCGCAGCGCCGCGCTCATCAGCAGTCTTCAAGAGATCAAGCAGTTGCTCACAGTCGCTCGGAAACAGGCAGGCAAGCGCGAATTCGCTGATAGATACGTCCTGACCTCGCGGCAGCAAATCCAGAATGCCTGGGAATTTCTCGCGAATGATAAATCCAAGGCAGGACAACGCGGACAACACGACGGCAGAAAACGCCACCTTTTCGAGAACTCGAAAATTCAATTCCATGACCGCACCCCTCGTATCAGTTGCATCAAACCCGCGAAGACACGTTTGGTCGGCCTTTCCACATGAAATGGGGTACCCAAATTTTGCCCGATCTGCCACGCCGTATGTCCGGCAGTATGGATGAGGCATTTAATCCAAAAGCGTAACAGTCACGCTGAGGATAGCCGATAACATTACAATATACTTTCGATGAATCCCTGAACGCAAATGGTCCTATATCACCGCGGTGCCGAGATCTGGGCATCAAGCACCAGACGCGGCAATACTTTCGTCGCGCACGCGTGCATTCTGAAGGATGACGGCGAACCCGTCTCGCTGGCTGACTTGGGGCAGTTCGCGAGCCGAAGCTGTGCCTTCGCATTTGCCGTGCGTTGCGCGACTGCCTTCGTGGACGGCAAACCGCTACCTCGTCGGCCATTCCATGTCAGCTCCGGAAAGCACGAGGAACGTGAGCTAGTGGCCCTGTCTTTGCGTGAAAGCGACGGTCAAATCAACGCAGGTCATTTGTGAACCGGTCAATGGAGGAACGTTGATGCGTGCGCCTGAGATAAGCCGTTTCCAGCACACCCGCGCATATGGTGAGCATCGCACGTACGACGTAACGCTTAACGTGATGCGCAAGGACTGTGGTATCTATGCATACGCAGCCTGGGTGCAATTCCGCGCGGAATATAAGGGTTCGGGGCTTATGCTGCCGCTGGTTGCCAATACCCATGAGAGCGCGATAAATGAGGCGCGAACCAGAATAGAGAACGATATTGATAATCTTATTGGCGTGGTCGAATAATGCGCCGCGTTTTCGACGATGCGCGTGCGCGCCGTCGGTAGCGAGCGTCAGAAACGTTCGGGTCTCGTCGTGTCGCAACGGTGACAAAATTGATACGGTCTTCTATGGGGCGTTGAAAGTCAAGCCTCGTCGAACTTAAAATTTCGGTAGTGCGAATAAGATTCTCCTCAAGCCGGTTACTCACGGCCGGCCCTGCGGGGTCGCCTGCTACGACCAGACGCAGGGCCGGCCGTGAGTAACCGGCAAAGCGCAAAGCCGAACATGAAGTGATAAGTGCGGCTCACGGGGTCAGCAGTATGCGGTCGAATGGCGTCATCCTTCGCCTCCACGAGGTACGGCTGTCCACCTGTCCATCGCGCTCAAGTAAAAAGCGGGACGGCCTCGATGACAGCGACACCGAGCAGGGCGCCGAGCACCGCGCCTATCAGTTTGGGATGACACCGTTCCAGATGCACGGCGCTCAGAAGCCCCCCAATCAGAATTACACCTAGCAGTGCAAAAACTACAACGAGATATCCGACCTCGAAGTCACTGTCAATAACCATGATGTCCTCCCTCGGCGCAAACGCTTGACGAGCGATCATTGGACTTCTACAGCAACAATATATATCGCACCGTGATATATATACACGCGATAGCTATCCGGAAATTTTCACCCGATTGCCGTGCAGCTTGTTCCCGACGCAATGGCTGGCGGCGAACGGGAACGGCACGACGCCACCGAACAGATCGCACACCGAGCGCACTCCAAGCTTGCGTGCTTGCGCAAGCGTCAGTGTGTCGTCGGGGACCAGGTAGCGATGCGCGGGATATGCAACCCTCGCATTGAACTCGCCCGCAAGCCACGTCCCCTTGAGTTCGGCGATCTGCCTGGCGAGCTCCCGGAGCGTGTCGACCTCGTGACCGGTTTGAGCCGCCTTGCGTCCTCTAGGATATACGAGCGTCAACGCGCCGATGGAAGGCTTCAGGGCTCGCTCAAGAACGACGTCGTGCATCACGAGCGTTTCGCCACGCGTCAGCAAGCCCGCGACGCGATCACCGAATATATTTAGATCTTTCACTACCGGCAGCGCAAACAGGCTCGCCTCGACTACCTGTCTCCTGCCGCCTTCACGCAGAAGTTCTTCAAAAATCGGCTCGCTGCATAACCCGTTGGCTTCCACTATTGACGACCGACCTCGCTCGCCCCCTCTTGCATACGATGTCCACGAGCGACGGTGAGCAGAAGAAGGATCCTGGCTTCAGATGAACCACGCATTACCCACCATCTCACCGGACAGTGGATGAGCCGGCCGGTAAGGTATGAAGCGAGGTCGCTACGACCCAGGACTGGGTGTTTAGCCGCCAAGCTACTTCGCGCAGATCGGAAGTTGAAACAGCCTCAAACATCAGCGTCATTTCGTCGACGTTGTGCTTCCTGCTGCAGTGAATCCTGGTCCGTCTGGCCTTCGCGGCATGGGGCCCCAGCGCCTGCCAGACAGGCAGAATTCTCAACTGGCCGGCGGCAGCTCGCACGGTCAGGCTCGCGGTGACGCCTGCTCGTTCATGTTGAGAGGTCATCGGTTTGCTCGTTGTCGCCATGAATTTTCCGTGGAATTATAGCTCGCGAATTTGACATTTTGATAATGAGAATCATACTGAGAGAAAAGTATTAGTATTTAGATCAGGCAAATTCGGTTTAAATCGGATGTACTTGCAAAGCTATTTTTGCAGTGGCTATTTAGTCTTCACATCGCCTGAGCACCCCGCGGTACCGACTGAGAATACGTTTCAAACATATGCGCGTCGGGGCTCGATACGTCGGACAAAGCGCCCCTATCAACATACAAGCTTCATATATTATTTTTATCCCGTCCCGCCCTCCGTTCGGACTTAACATTTGGGTCCGGCTTTGAAAAACCGAATTCGCAATGCCGGATATAAGAACTGGAATAAATGCGGAATATCGACAGCGAGAATGGTGCGTCACCGGTCATTGATGCGTCAGCACGACTGATAATCCAGATAACGGAGAGACATGCATGCTAAGCCCTCACGAATTCGCCACGCTAATGCTGGTCAAGGCAGCACCTGACCAGATCGACCTGAACCGCGAAGAACTGGACACCCTGCTGGAACAGCAACTGGTCGCGCTCGAACGACTCGCGTCCGGAGATCAGCGCCCCCGCCTCACCCGCGACGGCGATTCAGTGCTTCGGGCCGTTGCCCGAAAACGCTAGGTAGCAGCCGTCGGCGAGTCCGATCCCGCGCACTGGCGCAACACCGTGACGTCACGTGTACAGCGTTGGACACTCGGTGGCGCGGTCGACATCCGATATATCGGTCGCCCGATTCAACGTTGACCTGCGGACTACCTGCGTGTGCCCCGAGCCACGCACTTCACCGGCTTCACGCGATCCCGCCGTTTCCCGTTGTGATCCGCCCTGGGCGGCACAACGTTCGCGCGGATCGTCCTTACAGGAGTTTTCATCATGCTGACCCCGGAACAGGTAGCAGCAACGCGGAAGGCCAACCTCGACATCCTGTTCGGCCTGGGCAACAAGGTCGTCGAAAGCGTTGAGAAACTGACTGAACTGAACATGCAGGTGACCCGCTCGACGCTGGCGGATTCGTTTGATCTGGCGCAGAAGGCACTATCCGTGAAGGAACCGCAGGACTGGTTCGCGCTGAAGGACAGCCTCGCCGCGCCGACGGCAGAAAAGGTGCAAAGCTACAACCGGCAACTGTTCGACATCATGTTGTCGACCCAGACCGAATTCGCGAAAGTCGCGCAGACGCAATGCGAAGCGTACGTCCGCCAGATGCAGTCGGTAGTGGAGGATGTCACCAAAAACGCGCCGGCTGGCTCGGAGGCGGCCGTCGCCGCGCTGGACTCCGCGATCAAGGCGGCCCAAACGCTGGTCGAAACCGTACAGAAAACCAGCCAACAAGCGGTCGAAGTCGCCAGAAGCAACCTTGACATGGCCGCGGCGGCCGCATCAAGGAACACCAAGTGTGCGAGCGAACCGGTATCACAGGCCGCAAAGCGATAGCCACCTGGGAATCCGGAGGGATGCTCTATGTAAAGGACTCCTTTATATTGTGTCACTACCGTCATGGCAAGCTGACCGGGCGGAGCGATCTGATCGTCATCCGACTCATCGAGAGGCCGTCAAGCGGTCCGTGTCAGGCGTTAGCCGCCGAACCGCACTCGACAGCACGCGCGCATCGACGACCAGAGCAGGTCATTGCACATTGCAGGAGGTAAGGATGGATGAAGCTTGGCTAAGCACCGCCATAGGTTCGGCCGTCCTGCTGTTCGCGGTCATCTTTGTGTTCGGCCACTATCGACGCGAACATCGGCGGACGCAGTTGCTGCGGCAACTGGAATCTGTGGTCTGGCGTCAGCACATGAATTGGTATTACGCATGACGTGCCTGGACCCGACGGACGCTGCATGAGGGGCGCGCACCATCTACAGGTCCGACTTCCCGCACGTGCTGCATGACCAAGAACGTCGTGCGGAAAGGACTGGCAGGCAGAACAACAAGCAAGGGGCTAAGAACACATGAACCACGCTGATCAGGCCGCACAGGACCTGGTGCACATCCGCTCCATGATCCTGCAACTCGAGCATCTGCTTCACGACGACGATACCGGGGAGGCGAGTCCCGTCACGTCGCCGGATTACTGGCGTTCGCGGATCACTGTGCTCCTGGCGACGAACCTGCCGCCTGCCCTTGAGACGAAGGCCCGCGTCCTGCTTGCCCGTCTGGACACGCTCAGCGCGGCGTCGCACAGCCGCACGCAGCAACATCCACATTAGACATCGAAATACAGATCGACGTGCCTCGGAGCAGGGTAGCGAAGGTACGGGCCGGGCCCGCCCCGACGTCACTGGCGCATTCGATTCCAAGTGGCGTGAGTATTGAGTCGCACTGCCGTGGCCAACCGGATCAGCTCGCTCTCATCGTCGGGGAAGGCGAACAGCTGGAAACGTTGTGCAGGCGTCAGCACCTCGTATAACCGAACGGAAGGCAATGCGATGAATGCCGTTCCGGAGTGCGCCGGCACATTCGACGAGGTTCTAAACCATCGTTTGACGGAGGGGGTGTCCCACGACGAACTGGTCGTCATGTGCGTCGACACCGCCATGCACATGGGTATCATGAAACTCGACCCGTGAAGCAGATACCGCTGCCGACGAGACCGGCCTAGCGCTGGATAAACGCGACCAACGCTGCGACAATATCGCCATCGAAGAGGCCCAGACAGGGGAGCTGTGCTGAAACCACCAGTCATCCGGCACCGGAGGGTCCGCATCAGCGCAAGTGTTGCCCAACTCAGTTGCCGAAATAGATTGAATGCGGCGACGCGGGATCTGCTGCCACACGCGATGGCCTGACTGAATCGAACCTTTGGCGACCGAACAGTTGGGCAGCAGGATTTTGGCAATCGAAATCACCAGCGTCACGAGACCGATCCCGAGTCCATAGCCCTTCAGTGCAGTAAAGGTCGCAGACCAACTCCCGCCCCTTTGCAACGATAGCCTTGAGCGCACCGAATTTATCCAGGTTTTCGAGGATAAATGTGTAGAACGTCTGGCCCGAGATAGATAGCCCAACTATGAAGCTGATAATGGTCATCAACTCTACGCGGCCATTACCACCTTCTGGAGTCTTGCTCTGGCGTTTGGCATAGTCGTGCTGATTGCGGGAGTCTCCAGTTACATCGGCGTACGGAAGGTGCTGAAGATCGAGCCTTTCGATATTTTCAGACGATAACCGCGCCGCGTCCAAGTGGAGTAGCGGGTCATTGCTAGTGGGACCAGTGTCGGCTCCCGGACGGCGCGCATCAGGCGTTGCTGCGACCCGTACGTAACTGCGAATTCAGGAGCCCAATCCGAAACGGCACCGTAGCGTCCTCTCCAATGATTGCCCCTCCGGATCGCGACCGCGCTCTTTAGGCGATGTTCACATAATAGATCGTCCAGTACCAACTCCGCGCAGCGGTCTTCCCATGCCGCTTAATTTCCAGCTGCAAGCCCGCCCTCCCGACACCGCGCTAAAAAATAACGAGCCCTCGCTGGCAATGCGAGGCCTGCGCGTAAGCATCTCACGCTTGAGATGTCCAGAAATATTTGTTGTGCTTCTCTTTTTTGTCGTTCTAAAGTCAGCCGTCGAGCGCTTACTGATTATTTGTGAGCACCTCACAGGAGCGTTCCTTGAACACCTTGTCCAGGACATAAATCGACAAAGCGGATCACGCTGAGATGCTTAGTAATCCGACATTAACCATTTACCGAAACGAGAATCTGAAATGCGCAAAATGGCTTTGGCTTGTTCTGCAGCACTCGTTGCACTTGGCACCGTGACAGTGACGCCGGCCCGGGCCGAGGTCACGCTGTACGGCATTCTCGATACGTACCTGGGTTATACGAACGCAGGCGGCAAGGGCGCGCAGACCGCAATGCAGAGCGGCGGTCTGTCGGCAAGCCGCGTAGGGATCAGAGGAAGCGAAGATCTCGGCGGCGGCTTGCGTGCAACCTTCGATCTCGAGAACGGCATTCTCACGAACTCCGGTGCAGCGACGGATTCCACGCTCGCCTTCAGCCGTAGCGCGTGGGTCGGTCTCGGCACGCCGTATGGCGAATTCCGTTTCGGACGTCAGAACTCGGTGCTGCTGCTGATGCACAGCAAGTTCGACGCGTTCTCCGGCGGTACGTACGGCTCGTTTCTTCACAACGCCTCGACGTTCGTGTTCCGCTACGACAACATGATCACGTACTGGTCGCCGAACATCGCGGGATTCACGTTCTCCGCGGGTGCGAGCCTGGGCGGTCAGACGTCGCCGCATGACGCGTTGAATGCCTACGTGGGCTCGATCGATTATCAGCGCGGCCCGCTGTACCTCGGCGTCAGCCATGCGGAACAGAATGGTGCGAACGGAAAAGTCAATACGAAGACGACGTTTGCCGGCGGCAGTTACCAGTTCGGCAGTTTGACGGGCTATTTCGGCTATTACCGCGGCAACAACCTCGGCTCGAATATCTCAACCAATGTCGAAGGCAAATATCACAGCGTCTATTCGCTATCGACGAGCTACAACGTCACGCCCGCCCTACGGCTCGCGGCCGGTGTCGGCTACGCGCAGGATAGTTCAGGCCAGCATAACAATGCGGGCGAAGTGAGCGTTGGCGGGTTCTACAGCTTCAGCAAGCGGACGTTGGTCTATGGAACGCTTGAACGGCTCGTGAACCGTCACGGCGCGACCTATGCGCTGATCGCCAATGGGCCCATCACACCGAACACGCCGACGCGCGGAGAAGGGGTTACGGGCGCGCAGCTCGGGATACTGCATTCGTTCTGACGGCATGAACGCGCAGTGAACGCTATGCGGATATGTCATGCGAGAGGGATATGACATATCGCTGAACAGCTCAGAAGACACGTTTTTTTAACGTGCATTTTTTTAATGGCTGTTCTAAGTTAACTCATCACCTGCCCACAAAGATCGCCGTGAGCAGCCTACGAGACAAAGGAGAGGTGTCGTGAAAGATCCTGCAGCTCCGACGGTGGAATTGATCGACTGTTCGAACGAAGCAAAACTTCTGAGCGAGCGGGCGTGTTCGGCGATCCGTCAGGACATTCTGTCCTGCGTAATCGAACCGGCCGCCACGCTGACGGAAAGCGCGCTGACCACACGCTACGGCATCGGCAAGGCAACCTGCAGGGTGGCGCTGCAGCGTCTCGCGCAGGAAGGCTTTGTGCGCATCGTGCCGCGTCAGGGTTACGTGGTGACGCCGATTACGTTGAAGGACGTCGAAGAAGTGTTTGCGCTTCGCCTTGAGCTTGAACCGCTATCTGCGCGCCTCGCTGCGGGCAAGGCCGATATTGACCTGTTGACCCGGCTGGAGCGCGCGTGCCGCAACGACGACACGTCGCTTGGCATCGGCAGCCGGATCGGCATCTTCATGGACGCGAATGCCGCTTTCCACATGGCGATCGCTGAATGTTCGGGCAACACCCGGCTGGTTCGCATGCTGGGTGGCCTGCTCAACGATATGGCGCGGCTCGTGTCGCTCGGCTTCGGCGTGCAGAACACGAAGCCGGAGATCCGGCATGACCACACGGCGATGATCAGCGCGCTCGCGAGCGGAGACGGCAAGCGCGCCGAACAGATTGCGCACCGGCATGTGGCGACGTTCCGCGACATGACGATGGAAAAGGTAATGGCGAGCCTGCGCGACACGCATGCAGGCGCACCGATCGTCCCGCTGCGAGGCGCACGATGAACGCGGTGACTACTCAGGCCATGTTCGAGAAGGCAGCCACGGCACGCAACGCGGTGGAAGTGGAGCACGTTTCGAAGCGCTACGGCAAGCTGACGGTGCTCGAAGACATCAATCTGACTGCGCCTTCGGGTTCGGTGCTGGCGATCGTCGGCGCGTCCGGATGCGGCAAGAGCACGTTGCTCAACATCATCGCAGGTTTGGTGCAGGCGGATCAGGGCGACGTGCGGATCGACGGAGTCGCCGGCGAGCCGATGCACGATACCCGCGTGGTCAGCTACATGTTTCAGGAAGACCGCCTGCTACCCTGGCGCACGATCGTGGCGAACACGGAGTTCGGTCTCGAAGCGGGCTCGCTCAATGCCGAACGGCGGCGCGAACGCGCGCTGGCCGCGCTGAAGATGACCGGCCTTGAAGGATTCGAGCACGCCTACCCGCACGAACTCTCGGGCGGCATGCGTAGCCGGGTGGCGCTTGCGCGCAGCCTGGTCGTGAAGCCGTACATCCTGTTGATGGACGAACCGTTTTCCAAGCTCGATCCGCAGATGCGCTCGCAAATGCACGCGGAACTGCTGCGAATCCGCGAGCAGTTGAAGATGACCGTCGTATTCGTCACACACGACGTGGAAGAAGCCATCGTGCTCGCGGACAAGGTGGTTGTCCTGCGTCCGCGGCCGGGACGTGTGCGTGATGCGCTGATGATCGACTTGCCGCGGCCGCGCGATCCGCTCGCCGGCGAAGTCGCGGAAACGGTGCGCCGCGTGCGCGCCCTCATTTAAGGACATTGCGATGTCTTCTGTTTCGACCGCCAGTTCTGTTTTTCCCGCACGGTTTGGCCGCCTGACGCGTTTTGCGAAAGTCGCCGGCCAACGTCTTTCGCTGCTCGCCATATTCCTGATTCTGTGGTGGATGGCGGCGCAGCGCGTACCGGCCTTCATCCTGCCTGGTCCGGGAAAAATGTGGAACGCGCTACTTGACCTGATCGCCACCGGCACCTTTGCCGAGGACCTCGGCATTACGCTGTACCGCGTGGTCGCAGGTTTCCTGCTGGCCGCGCTGGTCGGTACGCCACTCGGTATCCTGCTTGGCGCGAACCGCCGTCTCGGCAGTTTCTGCGAGCCGGTGCTGTCGGTGGTCAACACGGTATCCGCCGCGATCTGGGCCATCTTCGCGTTGATCTGGTTCGGCATCTCGAACGGTACGACCATCTTCGTCGTGTTCATGGAAGCGATGCCGCTGATTCTCACGAACGTTTGGCAGGGCGCGCAAAGCGTCAACGCCGAATATGTGGAGCTTGCCCGCAGCTTTCAGATGTCGCGCAGCAAGGTGATGACCAAGATTTATCTGCCCACCGTGCTGCCGTATTTCTTCTCCGGTGCGCGCCTCGCGTTCGGTTTCGGCTGGCGGGTGTCGCTGGTGGCGGAGACGATCGGGTCTTCGAACGGCGTCGGCTACCGGCTGCGTCAGGCGGCGGATCTTGTTCAGACCGATCAGGTGTTCGCATGGACACTCACTATGGTCGTGCTGATGGTGGTGCTCGAGTACGGCATTCTCAAGCCGCTTGAAAACCACC
This sequence comes from Paraburkholderia sp. SIMBA_054, assembly GCF_046534875.1. Classification (NCBI taxonomy): domain Bacteria; kingdom Pseudomonadati; phylum Pseudomonadota; class Betaproteobacteria; order Burkholderiales; family Burkholderiaceae; genus Paraburkholderia; species Paraburkholderia sp. SIMBA_054. Next base: position 32,675 of record NZ_JAWRXV010000020.1, read on the forward strand.
TGTTTCGCTGGAAGAAGCGAGCATAGGGAACGAGCTCGCGGCGCACCGCTTCCGCGCCGCGAGCTGAAGTAGTCGAACATTTACGAAGAAGTAGTGCGTTTGCATTCTATAAATAGGAGTACATATGAGCAGTACGATGAAGGCTTTGATTCTCTCTGAACACGGTGACGTCGACAAACTCCATGTCGGCGAGATGCCGATACCGAAGGCGGTGCCGGGTCATGTGGTCATCCGTGTGCGCGCGTCTTCCTTCAATTATCACGATGTCTTCACGGTGAAGGGCATGCCGGGCATCAAGGTGCCGCTGCCTGTGGTCATCGGTCTGGATATGGCGGGGGAGATCACGGAGGTTGGCGACAACGTCGAAAACTGGTCGGTCGGCGCGCGCGTGCTCGTCAATCCGCTCAACAAGAAGAAAGGTCTGATGGGCGAAATGCTCGACGGCGGCATGGCGCAATACTGCCTCGTCAGCGCAGACCAGCTGATCCCAATGCCCGAAGGCGTGACGTTCGAGGAAGCGGCGTCGCTGCCGGTCGCCTACGGCACGGCGCACCGGATGCTCGTCACGCACAACACCATCAAACCGGGCGATCGCGTGGTCATTCTCGGTGCGAGCGGCGGCGTCGGAACCGGCTGCGTGACGCTTGCCAAAATGCTCGGCGCCGAAGTGATCGCTGCCGCCGGCAGCGCGGACAAGGCTGAACGGCTCAAGGCAATGGGCGCCGATCACGTCATCAACTATCGCGACACCGATTTCTCGAAGTGGGTCATCGAGAAGTACGGCAAGCCGCAGCGCCGCAGCTATGAAGGCGGCGCGGACGTCGTGATCAACTTCACCGGCGGCGATACGTGGGTGCCGTCGCTCAAATGCATCAAACGCGGCGGCAGCCTGCTCGTCTGCGGCGCGACTGCAGGCCACGATCCCAAGGAAGACCTTCGCTACATCTGGAGCTTCGAGATTCGCGTGATCGGTTCGAACAGTTTTTATGACGACAACCTCGCGGCGCTGATGGAATTGACCCGTACGAAGAAGATTGCCGTGCAGATCGACAAGGTGTTGCAGCTCGAACAGGCAGCCGAAGGCCTGCGCATGATTCGCGATCGGGAAGTGCTCGGCAAGATCGTCGTTACCCCATAAAAGTACGGAGACTCGAATGGCTGATAACCAGCAACTTACCGCGGAGCAGGTTCAGACAATGCTTACGCGTGGTCCTTACCACCAGTGGCTCGGTCTGCGCGTGCTCGAAGTCGGCGACGGCTCGATTGAAATCGCCGCGACTTGGCGCGAAGAGTGGGTCGTGAACCCCGAACGCCGGTACACGCACGGCGGCATTCTTGCCGCGCTGGTCGACCTCACGGCCGACTGGGCGCTGGTGTCGAAAACGGGCCGCGGCGTACCGACGATCGATCTGCGCGTCGACTATCACCGCGCGGCGATGCCCGGCGATCTCATCGCGCGCGGTAAGGTGGTGAAGTTCGGTAGCGCGATTTCGGTTGCGGAGGCGCACATTTACGACCAGTCCGGCGCGCTGCTCGCAAGCGGCCGGGGCGTCTATTCGACCGCGCCCGCACCCGCGCCGAAGGCATGATGAACACGGCGACATCGACGCTCGACCATGTCGTCGTGAACGCGATGTTCGAAACCGACGCCGCGGCGTCGTGTTTCGAAGCGCTCGGCTTCGCGTTGACCCCGCGCGGCTATCACTCGCTTGGCTCGGTCAATCACCTGATGATGTTCGATGGACATTATCTCGAACTGGTCGGGCTGCCCCCCGGCGCCACCACGTTGCGGCGCGAGATTCTCGAAAGCCGTCTGGGTATAGACGGTCTCGTGTTCAAGACGGACGACGCGCAGGAAACCTATGCGCGATTGATCGACGCAGGCGTGCGTGCCAGTGAACCGCAGTCGTTCACGCGGCCCGTGGACATTGAAGGCGTCGAGCAGATCGCCCGTTTCCGGACAACCCGGCTCGAAGCCGAAGAACTGTCCGCCGGGCGCATCTATTTCTGCGAGCACCTCACGCCGGAATGGGTCTTCCGTGCCGAATGGACGAAGCATCCGAACGGCGCGCAACGTCTGAAGGAATGTGTGATCGTGAGTGACGACCCGCAACTCGAAGCGCGCCGCTATGCGCTGATTGCCGGCGAGTCGGATCTCACATCGCCGTCCTCCCACCACTCGCGCATTGCGTTGCGTGATTTCGATCTGGACTTTATCGATGGCGCGGCATATCGCGCGCGCTATTGCGACCTCGTATGTAACGCAGCAGGGCGCGACAGCTATTTTGGCGCGGTCGTCGTCGAGGTAAGCGACCTTGCGGCGATGCGCGCACGTCTGGACGCGCTCACGTCCCACGTCGACGCGAGCGTCGTGCGGCTGATGGCACCGGCCCATGCGCAGAGCGGCGCGTCGTCCGTTGTCGTGCTGTTAGGCGAACTCAATACTGTCATTGAATTTATCGGAGCAGTTGAACATGCCCACGCCTGAGAATCTCGGCGATCTGATCGACGCCGACGGCGATCCATGCAAGCTTGCAGTGGTCGCGCTTGGGGAACCAGATGAAACGGGTTGCGCGTGGCACGATACGCGCATGACCTACGGGGAACTCGACGCGCTGGCTGACGGCGTCGCGCGTGCACTGGTGCGGCGCGGTCTGAAAGTCGGCGAGCGCGTTGCCATTCTTGCGGCGAATCGCGCCGAATATGTCGCGGCGCTGCTCGGCATCATGCGCGCGGGAATGGTCGCCGTGCCCGTCAACTTCAGGTTTCCGCCCGCGCTCTCCACTTTTGTGATTCGCGATAGCGGTGCACGTCTGGTGTTTTGCGACGCCGCGCGACTTGCCGATTGCCCGGACGATCTGCCGACAGTAGTGTTCGATTCGACGGGCGAGGAAAGTTTCGCTTCGTTCGTCGAACCTGGCCCGTTCGAGACTTTCGTGCCCACGCCCGACATGCCGGCAATGTTTCTCTATACGTCTGGCTCGACCGGCAAGCCGAAGGGCGTCATGCTGTCGCACGGCAGCCATCTGTGGGTGGCGCGTACGCGAGCGCGTGCGCAGCCACCGGCGGCGCATCGCTTTCTGGTGGCCGCGCCGATGTATCACATGAACGCGCTGACGCTCGTGCTGATGTCGTTGTACGGGCACGGTACGGTCGTATTGCTTCCGCAATTCACCGCACGCATGTACATCACGGCAATCGAGCGTTATCGGGTCACGTGGCTCACCTCCGTGCCGCCAATGATCGCGATGATGCTGCGCGAAAAGGAATTGCTTGCGCGCACGGATCTTTCGTCGGTGCGCTTCATCCGGATGGGCTCGGCGCCCGTCAGCGAGAGTCTGCTTGCGCAGATCGGCGAGGTATTGCCGAATGCGAAGCTCACTAACGTCTATGGCACGACCGAGGGCGGGCCGATCGTGTTCGGGCCACACCCGCAAGGGATCGAACCCCCGTTGCTGTCGGTCGGATATCCGCATCCGGAAGTCAGCGTCAAGTTGCTCGACGCACCGCCGACGGGTGTGGCAACCGGCGTGCTGGCCGTCAAAAGCCCGGCCGTCATGCTCGGTTACCACAACCGGCCGGACCTGCCACTGCCGGTGACAGCAGATGGCTTTTATATAACGGGCGACGTATTTCGCCGCGACGACCAGGGCTTCTATGCGTTCGTCGGCCGTGCGGACGACATGTTCGTGTCGGGCGGCGAAAACATCTTTCCCGGTGAAGTCGAGCAGATGCTCGAGACGCACCCGGATGTCGTCCAGGCTTGCGTGGTGCCGGTTGCCGACGATATCAAGGGAACCAAGCCGGTGGCGTTCGTGGTGCGGCGCGCGGGCGCGTCGCTAACGGAAGAGGAAGCCAAACGGTATGCGCTGACGCATGCGCCCGCATACCAGCACCCGCGACGCGTGTGGTTCGTGGACGCATTGCCGCTTGCGTCCACGAACAAGCTCGATCGCGCCGCATTGAAAGCCATAGCGCTTGCGTCATTGCAGGATAGCGAGACCGCGTAAGTGAAACCGACACGACATTCAACATCATGGAGTTCAGTATGAACGAGAACTTTCGCGAGTTCCTGGAACGGCTGCGCGCGGCACAGCAACTGGTGGATATCCGGCAGCCCGTCGATATTCGCCACGTGGGCACGCTCGTCGACCAGAGCGACAAGGCGCTGCTGTTTCATAACGTGATCGGCTACGACATGCCGCTGCTGTCGGGCATTATCCGCACGCAGGAGCGCGCGATGATGGCGATGGGTTGCGACAGCTACTCCGAAATCGAGAAGATGCTGGCGCATGGTATTCAGAACCCGATTCCGCCTAAATACGTTGCCACGTCGGCCACGAAAGAAGTGATCTACAAAGGCGACGATGTCGATCTGTTCCGCCTGCCTATTCCGATGTCTTCGATTTTCGACGGTGGCCCGATGATTACCGCGGGTATCGTGATTTCTCGCGATCCGGAGTACGGCCTGAACAGCGGCATTTACCGCTTCATGGTTAAGGAAAAGGCACTGAGCGGCATCGACATCGTAACGCCGAACAATATGCGCATGTTCGCGCAGCGTGCCTACGAACAGGGACGTCCGTGCCCGATCTCCATTTCGATCGGCAACCATCCGATGGAAATCATGGGCGCCGGCTATCGCGCACCGATTGGCGTGGATGAAATGGCAATCGCGGGCGGCATTCGCGGCGTGCCGGTCGAACTGGCGCCTTGCGAGACCGTCGATCTGCCTTATATCGCCGACTCGGAGATCGTGATCGAAGCGGAAATCCTGCCGACGGGCTGGACGCAGCCGGAAGGCCGTTTCGGCGAATTCACCGCATTGATGGGCGGGCTGCACTGGAATCCGGACGTGCGCATCAAGGCGATCATGCATCGGCGCGATGCGATGTATTACTCGCTGCACATGCCGTGGGAAAACACGTGGCTCGCGGCACCGACGCGCTATCAGGCGATCCGCAGCGCGCTGCGCACGGCCGGCGTGCAGGTGAAGGACATCAACGTGACGTTGGGCGGCCGCGCATTCTGGCATGCGGTCATTTCGATCAGGAAGCAGGCGGGCGAAGGCAAGAACGCGCTGCTGGCGGCGCTGTCGGTGATGGATCTGAAGCACGTGGTGGTCGTCGATGACGACATCGACGTGTTCAACGGTGAACAGGTGGAATGGGCAATCGCGACGCGCGTGCAGGGTGACCGCGATCTGATCGTGATTCCCGGCGCGCGCGCCAAGCCGCTCGACCCGAGCCTGCCGGTGATGCCGCCTGGCATGGTGCCGACGGGCGCCAAGGTCGGTGTGGACGCAACGATCTCGGAAGGCATTCCGCACGAGCGCTACGAGCGCATTTCGTATGCGTATGCAGATACGGCGAAGATTGCGGACTACGTGGGCGGTAAGGCCGATACGGTGCATGTGTCAGAGCCGGAGCAGGTGGAGGAGGCCGCAACCGAAGCGCTCGCGCTCATCGGCGACACGCCGCTTTACTACACCGAACTCGCCGAACGGCTGTCGAAATACGACTTCCTCACGCTGGCCCGCGCGCTCGGCGAACTGCATGAACGCAAGCAGTTGTGGAAAACGGCGGAAGGCAAGCTGTGCGTGCGCGGTTCGCGCTTCGACGCCGTGCCGCCGACGCGGCGCTGATTGCCGCGATGTCGTTCAGTGCGCTGCGCGGGCCGGCAGCGCTCCATCCACCCCATTAATGAGCTGACCTGATGCAACCTTACCTGCTTGCAAGGCGTGCGCTGTTTGCCGCCGTGATGTCCCTGCTCGCGCTGTCCGCGCTGTCCGCGCAGGCCGCGCCGCTGCGCATCGGCTACTGGACGAGTGGCGTGAGCCTCGGCCTCGGCGCCGTGTTGGAAACCGGCGACTTCCTGAAGAAAGCCGGCATAGACGACGCACGTTTCGTGCACTTCGCCGAGGTTAATGCGCCGGCGAGCGGACTCGCCGCCAATGTGATCGACGTGAGCTTCAGCGTGGCGGGCGCGAGCGCATTCAGCATTGCGGCGACCGGCGTGCCGATCAAGATCTTCGGTGCAACGGCGCCGGCCGATGTCACATTTGTCACGCCCGCCGACTCGCAGATCCAGTCGATCGCGCAGCTGCGCGGCAAGAAGATCGGCATGTCGCCGTCGGGAAGCTCGGTCGCGTTGATGACTGCCGCTGTGCTGAAAGCGAATTACGGCTTCAACGCCGGCGATTATTCGCTGGTGCCGGGCAACGAGGCTCGCCTCGCGCAGTTTCTCGTGCAGCACCAGGTCGACGCCGCGGCGCTGCGCTCCGTCACGGTCGCGCAATTGACGGAAGTGAAGACGCGACGTCTTGGCACGCTGGTGGAAGAATGGCACAAGCTGACGAAGTCCGATGCGATGCCTTATCTGGGCGTGGCTGCGGCACGCACGGAATTGATCCAGCGCGATCCGCAATCCGTCGCGAAGCTGATTGTGGCGATTCACAACGCAATCGCCTGGGGCAACGCGCATCCGGATCAGGTCGCGGCGATCCTGCAGAAAGTCGCCAATCTGCCCGCAAGCGACGCGCAGATCTATGCCGCGCATTGGGCCGAGCTGAACAGCATCTCCTTCGAGCCAGTCGATATCGACACGCTCAAGCGCGAGCAGCAGATCTTCGCGGCGAGCGGCTCGATCAAAGGCACGCTTCCGCCCGACGTATTCGTCACCGGGCCGTACGAAACGGCAAAGAAGATCATAGCGGGTCAAAAGCCATGAGGACGCGTTCGCGCGGGCAATGGCCGCATCCGGTGGAGAAAGGAGATGTTGCATGAGATCCCAATCCGCAGCACGGCGACGCATCGTGGTCGGTATCAGCGGCGCTTCGGGCGCGATCTACGGTGTGCGTTTGCTTCGTCTGTTACGCGAGCTGGAGGTGGAGTCGCATCTGGTGGTCAGCCGTTCAGCGCAGGTGACGGTTGCGCAGGAGTTGCAGATGCGGCTCGCCGATCTTCAAGCACTCGCGGACGTCAACTATCCGAATACCGATATCGGCGCGGCGATTTCGAGCGGCTCGTTTCGCGTCGACGGCATGATCGTTGCGCCGTGCTCGATCAAGACGCTGTCGGAAGTGGCCACCGGCTGCACCAGTTCGCTGCTTTCGCGAGCGGCAGACGTGATGCTCAAAGAACGCCGCCGTCTCGTGCTGATGGTGCGCGAAACGCCGTTGCATGCGGGTCATATCCGCAGTCTCGCAGCCGTCACCGACGCCGGTGCGATCGTCTATCCGCCAGTGCCGGCGTTCTACGCGCTGCCGGAAACGCTCGAGCAGATGGTCGATCATACGCTCGGGCGCGTGCTTGACCTGTTCGATATCGAATCACGTACCGTACGCCGATGGAGCGGCACTGCTGCCTGATAGACGGTGCGACAGGGTGTGCTTTTTTTGTGTTCGGTTTACTTCCCTATATGCATCTCCTAGAATGACTTGAGGTTGGTGAGGTGCCTACAGAATGACGTAAGCATAATACGCAGCATTCCTGGATAGAGCGTACGGGAGCGACATGGAAGGAAAAGTGATTTCTGGGGGAAACGCCGCGGCCGAGGGCAAGCTGCTGGGCGAGTCGACTTATCTGGCCATGCGGCAGGCGATACTGTCCTGCTCGCTGAAACCGGGCAGTATGCTGACCGAGGCTGCACTGATGGAGCAATACGGCGTCGGCAAGTCGACGTGCCGGTTGGCGCTTGCGCGTCTCACGCACGAAGGGCTGGTGCGTTCGGTGCCGCGACACGGCTACGTCGTCGTACCGGTTACGCTGAAGGATGTCGAGGAGGTGTTCGCTCTGCGGCTCATTCTCGAACCCGAGGCTGCGCGGCTCGCGGCCGGCAAGGTGGACGCGAAGGCGCTGATGCGGATCGATCGCGCCGCGCGCGGCAATACGGCGTCGAAGAATCACGGCAACCGGATCGGTTTTTTCCTCGATGCGAACCGCGAGTTTCATCTGGTGATCGCAATGGCATCGGGCAATGACCGTCTGGTGCGCAGCATCTCGGTGCTGTTCGACGAAATGGCGCGGCTGGTGGCGCTCGGTTTTAGCGACGAAGACGACAGCCCGGAAATCGCCGACGATCACCGTCAGTTGGTCGAGGCGCTAGCGGCAGGCGACGGCAAGGCAGGTGCGCGCATTACGCGCCGGCACATCGAGAAGTTCCGCGACATGACGATGGAGCGTGTGCTCCGCAGCATGAAGCAGGACTTCGAGCACGCGCCGCTAGTAGCGATCGGCAAGTAATACGGAGGTTCCGCCTTTGCTTTCAGGCGGAATCTCTCGATGAATGGTTGCACCGTGCTTTATGTCTTGATAAGGACATTTAGTAATCCTTCAAAGACGATGCTGGAGAGACCGGCTGCGTCGCTACTTCGGGCAAAGCACCATGAAATCATTTCGTTCCGTTCTAAAGGCGGCGTGCGCACTCGCAATAGCCGGCGGATGCCTTACCAGTGCGTGTGCGGCACCGCTGCGTGTGGGCTACTGGACCAGCGGCACCAGCCTCGGTTTCGGCGCCGTGCTCGAAGCGCAGAGGTTCTTTGAGAAACAGGGCCTGCAGGTGCAGTTCCTCCACTTTCCGGACGTGAACGGACCGACTACCGCGCTGGCTTCGAACGCGATCGATCTGGCATTCGGCACGAGCCTCGCGGGGGCATTCAGCCTGAGCCAGCAGGGTGTGCCGGTCAGGATGGTGGCCGCTACGCAGATCGTCGATGCGGAAATCGTCGTGCTCGCGGAATCGCCCATCCATTCCGCGGGTGAATTGCGCGGCAAGAAAGTCGGCATGTCGCCAATCGGCAGTGCGACCACTGGCGTCGGCACCGCCGTGCTCGACGGCAATTACGGGCTCAAGCTTGCCGACTATCGCCTGGTCGCGGGCGACGAGCCGCGTCTCGCGCAGTTCCTCGTTCAGAAGAACGTCGACGCGGCTGTCATGCGTCCCACCACGGTGGCGCAAGTACCGGACAGTGCACAGAAAGTCCGCGTGATCACGACTTTGTCCGATCAATGGAAACAGATGACGAAAGCGAGCACACCGCCCTATATCGGTGTCGCCGTGATGCGCAGCGAGTGGCTCAAGGACAATCCGGCAGATGCGGCGAAGGTGCTCGCGGCGATGCGTCAGGCGCTGGCCTTCGGCGCGGCCAATCCCGACGCAGTCGTGGCGATACTCAAGAAGGCCGGCAACATGAGCGACCAGGGCGCGCGTTTTTACGGCGACCACTGGACGACCATGAATACGGTCTCGTTCAAATCAGGCGACATTGACACACTGAAACGCACATTCGAAGTTTTCAAGGCCGGCGGCACGCTGAAGGGCGAGCTTCCCGCGGATCTTTTCTATCAGAAGCCTTATCTCGACTCGGAAGCAGTCAAATGAGCGGATATCGGGAATGGGCCCGTGGTCACTGTGGCCGCCCTGGAGGTCGGGCCTTCATCAACGGAGCAATAATATGACGGAAAAGTGCGACGGTACGGTCGCGACCATCGGATTTCCGGCCAGCCGGATCCGCTGGCCGGAAGAGGGCATTACGCGCGTGCCGCTACGTGTGTTCTCCGATGCGGCGACCTACGAGCGCGAGCAGGATGCTGTGTTTCGTGGGCCCACATGGAGTTTCCTCTGCCTCGACATCGAGATTCCAAATCCGGGTGACTACATCACGACCAGGGTCGGTCATACGTCGGTAATTGTCGTGCGCCAGCAGGACGGCACCATTGGTGCGCTCGTGAACAAGTGCGTGCACAAGGGCTCGGTGCTTTGTTACGAAGCGCAGGGGCACCGCAAGCGTCCGAACTTCGTTTGCCCTTATCACAACTGGGTCTATAGCTTCGACGGCGAACTGACGAGCGTCGCATTCGAGAAGGGCGTGCAGGGCAAAGGCGGCATGCCCGAGGATTTCGACAAATCGAAATTCCGTCTGACGAAGCTGCGCGTGGAGACCATCCGCGGCCTCGTGTTCGGTTCGTTCTCCGACGAGGCCCGTGCACTGAAGGACTATCTTGGACCGACGATGGTGCAACACATGGAGCGCACACTATATGGGCGCGTAAAGATACTTGGTCGCTATAGTCAGGTGATGCACAACAACTGGAAGCTCTACGTCGAGAATAGCCGCGACAACTATCATCCGAGCCTGCTGCATGCGTTTTTCTCGACCTTCAAGATCAACCGGCTGTCGGCGGAAGGCGGTACGTTGCAGGATGAAGACAGTCGGCATCACATCACCTTTACGAAGCGCTATACCGACATTGGCGATCAGGCGTACGACTCCGGCGTGATTCGTGCAATGCGCGACGATTTCGGCCTGAAGGATCCTTCACTGATCGACCAGTGGATGGAGTATCCCGATCAGATCACGAATGCGATCCAGAGCATTTTCCCGGGCTTCGTGCTACATCAGATCATGAATTCCATCGGCGTCCGGCAGGTGGTGCCGCTTGGCGTGGATCGATGCGAACTGATCTGGACCGTGCTCGGCTTCGAGGAAGACACGCCGGAGCAAACGCTCATCCGGCGCAAGCAGAGCAATCTCGTCGGGCCCGCGGGTTTTGTGTCGATGGAAGACGGCACGATCGGCGCGTTCGTCGAAAAGGGTATTCGCGGCGATCTTGATGACGCTGCAGTGATCGAGATGGGCGGCAAGGACACTGGCCCGATGGCAACCCGCGCGACCGAAACCTCGGTGCGCGGCTTCTGGAAATTCTATAGAGAACTGATGGATGTATAGCACGACGCGCTACCCTGACCTGGAGGTCAGTACCCAGACGGGCGCGAGCATCGCGCGCCTGATGGCCCACTATTGCAGTTCGATCGACAATGGCGATTTCGACCGCTGGCCGGAGTTCTTCACCGAAGATTGCACTTACCGCATTCTCACGCGCACCGATTTCGAAGCGGGTCGCGATTTCGGTATTTGGTTCTGTAACACGCGCGGCATGCTGCTGGATCGCGTCAGTTCGATCCAGTCGGTTAATGTGTTCGAGCCGCATGTCTACCGTCACGTACTTGGACCGACCGAAGTCGTCAGCGTCGAAGACGGTCTGATCGGCTGCGAAACCAGCTACATGATCGTGCGAACCGGCTATGAAGGCGGTATGGTTGTGTTCAGCGTCGGGCGTTATATCGATCAGATCGTCGTCGAGAGCGGCCACGCGTTGCTGCGTGAGCGCACGGTCGTCACGGATTCGTGCCGCTACGACACGCTCGTTGCGCTTCCTCTGTAAGGATGCTGCCCGGATGACCGAAACCGCCCGCCGTTACCGGTTGCACCTCGAAAGCCAGCGGCGTCAGTCGCCGCCTTTTCATCTTCACGAAGCCGTGTGGCAGGCGGCCTGCGCGCGGCATCCCGATTTCGCACAGCGAATCGACGTGACGTTCGGTTGGGACGGCGAGCGGTTCGCGCATCCGCTCGACGACGTCGACTTTCTGCTGGCGTCGAGATTCGCGCATGACGTGGTGAATGACGCGCCACGTCTACGCTGGATTCACACGACGGGCGCCGGCGTCGATCAGCTGATGCCGCTCGATCGCCTGCGCGGCGACCTGATCCTGACGAACAGTAGCGGCATTCATAGCGACAAGGCCACCGAGTACACGCAGATGGCGTTGCTGATGCTGAATGCGCAACTGCCGGCTGTGTTGCAGGCGCAGCGGGAGCATCGCTGGGACGCGCGGCTGACCACGTCGATTCGCGGCAAGACAGCGTTGATAATCGGTTTCGGCGGTCTGGGCATGGCAGCGAGCCTCGCGGCACGAGCGCTCGGCTTGCGAGTGATTGCATTGAACCGGAGCGGAGCCGCACCGGCGCAGGCGGTGGAAGCAGTCGATGTACTCGCAAGGATCTCCGCACTGGACGACTGGCTGCCTCAGGCCGACTTCGTCGTTATCACCGCGCCGCTCACGCCAGAGACACGCGACCTGCTCTGCGCCGGGCGCCTCGCCCGTATGCGGCCCGGTGCGGGCGTCGTCAACCTCTCGCGCGCAGCGCTGATCGACCATGCGGCGTTGTTCGAACGATTGCATTCGGGCGAGTGCGGCGGCGCGCTGCTGGATGTATTCGATCCTGAACCGTTGCCGGCGGAACATGTGGCGTGGGATGTTCCGAGGCTCGTCGTCACGCCGCACATTTCGTGCGATGCGCCCGATTACAACCTGCGGGTGCTCGAACTCTGGTTTGGCAATTTCGCGCGATTCCTGCGCGGCGAACCGCTGACGAATATCGTCGATCGCACACGCGGCTATTGACCGGGAAGATGCGGTTCACGATCAGTGCCGGTGCAGCCGGCACTGATCGAATCATAGCGATGCTCGCCTCGCCTGCGGGATATCCACGAGCGCTTGGCAACGGATCGTTGGGGCTATAGTTCCCTGTTTTGCTCTCACCCGAGTCAGGCCTCGGTGGCCGAGAGAATTCGTGTCTTTCTGATCGCGAGCGCGAGGTCCTCCCCGTTGCAGATCAGCTGCAATCACAATTCACGCATGACAGATTCCTCGCGGTGCCGTGGCACCCGCCGAGGTGCGCACCTTGGCCCAACGTAGCGCGACGGCTGCGCGAGAAATCAAGGATCTGATCCTGTCGTCGAACGAGCGTGTCAGTGCTGGTGCAACGCTGGCTGGCGGAGCGGGCAACTCGATGCGTAATGTCAGTTCGGGTGTGACCAGAGTGACCGCATTGATGAGCGAGATATCGGAGGCGTCAAGGGAGCAGAGTGTCGGAATTGACCAGGTGAACCAGGCTGTCTCAGAGATGGACGAGATGACGCAGCAAAACGCCGCACTGGTTGAGCAGGCGTCGGCTGCGGCTGCTTCACTCGTGCGACAGACGCATGAGCTTAAGGACCGGGTATCGTTTTTCAGGGTCCCGGGGGAGAACCGGCATGTCGGCCCCGTCGGACTCGCTGCCTGAGGCAGGCGGGGGCGCCCACGCCGGTAAGTGCACCGACGAACGGCCATCCTACGTGCGGGCTTTGGAGTTCAGCTTCGCAGGATATCTTCTTCCAGTCGGGCCAACGGAAGATGACGTACGTCCCGGCCCTTGACGATATAAATCACAAACTCGGCAATGTTGGTCGCGTGGTCGCCGATACGTTCAATGGCCTTGGCGATGAAGAGATAGTCGAGGCACGGCGAGATGGTTCCTGGCGCAGCGTTCATATCAGCGACAAGCCGTTGCACAAAAAGTCGAAATTCGTTGTCGATCGCCAGATCGTCGCGCATGATCTGCGCAGCAGCAACGACGTCCATCCTGGCAAAGGCATCGAGCGAGCGACGCAGGATCGTGAGAGCCATTTCACCGGAGTTTCTCAGTTCTGGGATCTGCATTGCAGTTGCCGCACAGGCTTCGTCGATCTTTCGCAACCGTTTCGCGATCTTCCAAGCTTCGTCGCCGGCCCGCTCCAGATTTGTTACACATTTGGACGTGGCCATCAGTAACCGCAGATCACGAGCGGCCGGCTGTCGCCGTGCGATGACGTTATTGATTTCGTCATCAATCTCGACTTCCATCTGATTGAGCCACCGCTCAACATCCCGTACGCGCAAGACAACGGCCCCATCGAACCTGCTCAACAGTGTCAGCACCGCCGATATCTGCGATTCAACCAGTCCGCCCATCTCGAGCAGCCTTGTTGAGAGCAGATTCAGCGCAGCATCAAACTGGCTGGAGAGGTGCTTGTCAGACATTTTTCCTCCGTTTGCCCTGTGGTACCGCGCGACGTCTATGAGCGTGTCGTCTGGTGCATAGTGATTCGATGCGATTTTTTGTCTAAATGGTATATACGGTATTATCGTAATCAAGGTCTGCATTGCACAAGCGGCAATGCCGTCCACATCCATTGCGCATCGGCCTCTTTGATCTGCCCCCTGTTGGTATGAGGCGCTTTTCGTGTGACATGTCTGTGGCAGGGGCGGAAGTTGTGTGGATCGAAACGTACGCCACGATATGAAATAGCCCGGCTTGCCGTTTAGATGCCAGGCGGGTCATCCGACGCGATTGCCGCTATTGCGATCGTGATGATTGTGGGAGTAGGTTTGCAGTTGATGGAAGCGGTAGGGAGAATAAAGATGAAGTTTTCTCACAGACTTGGTTCGCACAACGCGGGACCACTATGGGGGCTCGCATTTGGTCTGGTCGTAACGCTCGCAGGAGTGGGACTCTGGTGCGATGCGAAGCTGTCACAGGCTGCCGGCCGATTTGACGAACCGCTGGCGGTAGCAGCAGTGCTCGTGGGCGTATTCGCAGCTATCTATGCGGCCCACGAACTTCGACATCGATAGCCGCGGTTTCATTTCTGGTGCTGATGAGGCTTCACCAACCGTTCGAGCCGCTTCCAATCCGAATGCGTCGGGCGGCCGCTGTTGAGCCCGGTTATGGCATCCTTTCCTGACCGTCGCGCGACCAGCGCGAAGCCTTCACCCGGCTCGACTGGCGAATTGAAGTTCGCCACCGAGTGACTCGGCGCGCTCGCGTATTCCGCCAGTCCGAGCCCACACCGCGGTCCTTTTCAATCTGCGCCCGGGTCGTTGTCGGTCAGCGTGTCATTTTTTCTGATGGAAGTGGGCGGCTGGCGTCCCGCATGCTTCGAAAGCCGGGATCTGATCGCTCCCGGCACGCCGCGCCGCGCAGGCTTTAGCACCGGATGGTTTCGTCGGGGTCGTCACTGTCTGCAGCTTTTGCCAGCGGCGCCACACGCCGGACAAAGAGTTCGACAATTCCCCGGGTCGGGACACTGGCAGACAGCGACGCAATCTCGGAAGGCGCAAACCACCGGCAACGTGCGATCTCGTTCAGCGGCGCCGGCACAGCGTCCGCCGGCGGCTCGGCGACGAACACATGATGCAATGTGCTGAACCCCTGAAACTGGAAGTAATAATTCATTTGCGAGACGATTAGCCCGGTCTCTTCCTCAAGCTCGCGGCTGGCGGCGGCTTCGAGCGGTTCGGCGCGCTTTATCCTGCCACCAGGCAGCGCCCACCGCGCGCGCTCACGTGCGACGAGCAGGATCGTGCCGTCCCGGACGCACAGTACGGTAGCCCTTCTTTTCATACTCTTTCTGTCAGTTGGTTTACGCGCTTCAAGGTATCTGCTGCCGGACAAAACGCAACGTGAAATGAATCGCCCGGACGCTGCGCGACCGCCGGTATCGTCTGGCAGCGAGCAGTTCACGTGCCGCTCGCGTCGGCGACCGGAGAGACGCGACTGACCTGGTGTCTGCCGTTGCCCCGCGCCGACGTAGTGAATGTGCGGCGGCACAACGCCACATTGAACCATATGTCATAAAAATGTCACAATTGCGGTTTTGATGTCAATGATATGCAGGTTGGTGACGCGGCGACGCGTGCGCCTGCGAGAGGTAAGAGGCGGCCCATGACACAATCCTATGAGTACAACGGCTTCACACTGCGCGTTGCTGTCGAGTCTGACTTTCGATCGGCCCAGGCGCGCGTTCGCACCAGCAACCCGGGCTACGTCGCTGTTGTCCGGATATGTGAGTCAGGCACGTTGGTGTCGAGGTTCTCGCCGCTGCGGCTTGGTGATGCCGCCGGTCGGGCATTCGCTAGCAAGGATGATGCGCTGACGGGCGGATACAGCGCAGCTTGCACGATCGTGGACGATCTGTTTGGCTGATCGTGCGGAGTTCAGTGTCCGTAGGCGCCAGTTGGGGGACGTGCAAGCGAAGCGGGCCGCCATCCCCAGCGGTCCGTCATCGCGGCACCACTTCGGAGTTCAAGACAGACGGTTGTTGCAGCGGTCCTGCGTCCGGCCCAGGCGCGCTCCATCGACCGGTGTTGCAAACATCGCCGACGAGGGTGAAGCCGGTCGTCTCTCCCGAATGTTGCGAGCATGTCTGAGCGGCTGATTCGAATATGAGCGCAACGCCGCCAAGAATTGCAACTGCAACGACTGTGTAAAACGGTTTCGCCAGATTGACCTGCAAGGCGAGGCTATTGCGCCATTTCATCGCGCCCGTCGTCGCGTGGGCTGCCGATCCAGCGAGGACAGGCGATGCGAGTAGCCCTGTCCTGACAATTCCAAGACTGAAGAGGGCAAACGCCATCTCTCCAGCGATCGGTTTGCGTGCGCTGGCAGCGTCGACCTTCGTTTTCACCTCGACATGATGGGCATGCAACGTCGCAGCAGCAGACAGCATGATGAAAAACGCAACGGCATCCGACAGCGCCATACCAACCCACATGTCGATGTTGATCCGCTTGAGTTGGACACTAGCCTGCAGTGGCGCGCAATTGCGATTGCAGGGAAGGATGCGAACGGATCTCTTCGACCTCTTGAGGCGCTTGCCAGAAGAACAGATACGGGCTGATGGTCGTACCCAGCACTGCGACGACTGTCGTCAGATAGCGGCCCGTGAAGCTGACCGGTGGCTTGACGATGCTCAGTCCTACCGCCTTCCAGTCGACCGGGATCACAACAAACACCATGGTCATGTACGCGAACACCGCACGTGTCAGCCACTTCAGGAAGCGTGCGTAGCGCTCGTAGGTAACGAAAACGAAAACCTGCAACGGGAGAGAAGTGGTGCCCTGACGCACGAAGTGAAGCTGAACGGGTCCAGCGAGCACGAGCTTTGCAGCAGCACCCATAGCTGCAAGATCGGCGGCGATATTGATCGTATTCGCGACGGGCAGCACGATTGCGGCGGCATAGAGGATGGGCGCCGGATAGTGACGGCGGAGATTTGTCGCGAGTCCCCGTGCAGTGACACGCCCGAGCCGTGCGCTGAGGGACTGGATCGCGACCATGAGCGGGTAGGTGAGCAGCATGGTCCAGAGAATACCGAATCCGAACTGCGCGCCCGCCTGGGTGTAGGTTGCGATTCCGCTGGGATCATCGTCTGCCGCGCCGGTAATCAATGCAGGACCGAGGCGCTTCATCCGTGAGCGCTCTGCCTAATCTTCGACAACCAGTTCCGGTTCGGCCTGCCCGTTTTCGTATGTTTTCGTGATCACCGCCACTCGTCGTACCGGAAGGGCTCGAGCGCCGCCCCGTTATCGTTGACGGCAGTTTCCGCGCCGCAACCGGGGCCTTCGTCCAGGCGTCATCACGTGCGCCCGGCCACGCAGTGTCGACCACTCGCGACGTTATCGGCGCACGCCGCGATGACGATGCCCCACGTGCTGTATGTACGGCAATGTATTCGTGCTACATCGCGATACAAACGCACACACCCCCACTTCTTTACGACACATCCGGGATACGTCTGCACGCTCCAATACGCTCATCCACGACGGGCTCGGCCCAGATTGAGGGCGTTCGAGACGTCGATGTTGCATGTGCAATGCGAGGTCGAACATGGCTGTGGACATTCAATATGATGCAAAGGATGAAGTGGGTAGCCAGATCGCGCGCAACTGCATGCTTACGCGTACGCGGGAAATTTCCCGGGTCGTTACCACGATTTACGACGACGCACTGCGGCCGTTTGGCATCAACGCGCCTCAATTCCCCCTCCTTGTGCTCATTACGGAACTCGGGCCGCTTAGCCGTTCGAATCTCTGGCGCAGGAACCATCAGGATCGTTCGACGCTGACGAGAAGCCTGCAACCACTCATCGCGCAGGGATGGATCTCTGAAGGACTGCCCGCCAATGATGGACGCGACCGTCTCCTTTTGCTTACCGGACGGGGAAAAGCGTTGCTCCGTACGGCCGCGTTCGCGTGGTCGTCCGCGCAGAGAAGAGCCAGAGGCGTGTCGGGAGAAGTCGGCGTTAGCGCGCTCATGGATATCGCGAGTGGGTTGCCGGAGCGCGTGAACTGATTTTTATCGCTGATATTGCATATGCAACGCCGCCAGGGCGTTTGCCCATTCTTATCCGTAAAAGGAGTTTTGCAATGAAGGTCGTCAAAGCCGCCGCCGTGCAGATCAGCCCGGTGCTCTATAGCCGTGAGGCAACGGTCGAAAAGATCGTACGGAAGATTCGTGAACTCGGCGAGAAAGGTGTGCAGTTCGCAACGTTCCCGGAAACCGTGGTGCCCTACTATCCTTACTTTGCCTACGTCCAGACGCCGTTGACGCAGCTTTCCGGCAGCGAACATCTGCGACTGCTCAACGAGGCGGTAACTGTGCCATCAGCAGCCACCGACGCGATCGGCGAGGCCGCGAAAGCAGCAGGAATAGTCGTGTCCATCGGCGTCAACGAACGCGACGGCGGAACGATCTACAACGCGCAGTTGCTCTTCGATGCGGACGGCACCCTGATCCAGCGTCGCCGCAAAATCACGCCTACCCATTTCGAACGCATGATCTGGGGTCAAGGCGACGGCTCCGGCCTGCGCGCAGTCGACAGCGAGGTCGGCCGTATCGGTCAACTGGCCTGCTTCGAGCACAACAACCCGCTTGCGCGCTACGCGATGATCGCCGACGGCGAGCAGATCCATTCGGCCATGTACCCGGGTTCTGCCTTCGGCGAAGGATTTGCCCAAAGGATGGAAATCAACATCCGCCAGCATGCGCTCGAGTCCGGGGCCTTCGTCGTGAACGCGACGGCATGGCTCGACGCCGACCAGCAGGCGCAGATCATGAAGGACACGGGCTGTGCCATCGGTCCGATTTCGGGCGGCTGCTTCACGGCGATCGTGGCACCCGATGGCATGCTGCTGGGCGAACCCCTGCGCTCGGGCGAGGGAGAAGTCATCGCCGATCTCGATTTCAGCCTTATCGACAGACGCAAGATGCTGGTGGACTCGGTTGGTCACTACAACCGGCCCGAGCTGTTGAGTGTTCTGATCGACCGCACGCCTGCTACGCACATTCGTGAACGTACGACGTATGCCGGGGAGAGCGTCGGGCCTGGCCTGGAAGATCTGAACGCTGCGGTCGGCTCGGCATCGGCAAACCGCAACTGAATGTTCATCGCCTGGAAACCCGTCTCTTAGCGAACCGCCTACTTTCATGGAGATGTTCCGTTGAAAAACGTTGCCTAGATCGGAACTGCAATCGTCGCAACTGGCTTGAACAGGACTGGCTCTACAACTACTTTCTTGTAAATGAGGGAGGGGTGGGTGCACGCGATCGCGCCGTGTAGAGCAGTTGAAGGCCGATAAATATCCTGCATGATGCGCATTTATATGTGCATATGCATTTTTCTATAAAACGAAAGAGTAAATGACATGACGACGAAGCCCGTACGTGACCGGCCCATTCCCGCGACGATGGGTGAGCTTCATGCGCAGGGGCGACTCGTGCGTCAACCTCAGCTTGAAAATTGCAACAGTACGAACCAAAACCCAGTGGTACACCCGGCCTGCAATGCGGCACCGCCGGGCGCGCCTTCGCGGACGCAATGGCCGTGCGTAACAGTGCATCGGTCCGGCGTGCCGGTACATGCGCATACAAAAGCGCCGTTTCGGGAAACACGCGAGATACATCGATGCGTTCGAATGGCGTTCACGAAAGCACGCTCTGAACAAACGCGAACCTGGATTCACTGCCCTCAGGAGTTCTCATGTCAAACGACACTCTTTCCCAGTCGCCGTCCCGTCGCCGCTTTGTTGGCGTAACCGCGGCAGCCATCGCAGCCGGCTCGCTGAGCCAGCTTGCCTTCGCCGAAACGAATCAGTCGATTCTTTCGGTTGCAAAATCAGCGGGCGGCGACAAGACTGCGATTCGTCCGGTTCGCGTACATGTACCCGAAGCGCAGCTTACCGATCTGCGCCGACGCATCAAGGCCACCCGATGGCCTGACAAGGAGACAGTCAACGACGATTCGCAGGGCGTGCCGCTTGCGATGATGCAGGAGCTCACGCGTCACTGGTCAACCGACTACGACTGGCGCAAGTGCGAAGCAAGACTTAACGCGCTGCCGAACTTCATCACGGAGATCGACGGGCTGGACATTCACTTCATCCATATCCGGTCGAAACATGAAGACGCGATGCCACTCATCGTCACGCACGGATGGCCAGGCTCCGTCATCGAGCAGTTCAAGATCATCGATCCGCTTATCAATCCCACCGCGCATGGTGCGAACGCATCCGACGCATTCCATCTCGTCATTCCATCGTTGCCGGGCTACGGGTTTTCAGGCAAACCGACCGAGATCGGCTGGGGTCCGGAGCGCACCGCCCGCGCGTGGGTTACGCTCATGAAGCGCCTCGGATACGAAAAATTCGCGGCGCAAGGCGGCGACCTGGGCGGCGTGGTCGCGAACGTGATGGGCAAGCAGGCGCCGCCGGAACTGCTCGGCATACACGTCAACTTCCCGGCGACCGTTCCCGCCGATATTGCCAAGGCACTGCAGGCGGGCGATCCGCCGCCCGCAGGACTGCTGGACGACGAAAAGCACGCGTACGAGCAACTCAGCAGCGCGGCGAAAAAGCGCCGCGCCTATGCGCTCGAGATGGGCACACGCCCGCAAACGCTTTATGGGCTATCGGACTCGCCAATCGGTCTGGCCGGCTGGCTTCTGGATCACGGCGATGGCTATACGCAGCCGGCAGCAGCACTGACCTCTGCCGTGTTCGGACGCACCGTCAATGGGGAATCCTCAGGCTCGATGACGCGCGACGACGTGCTGGACGACATCACGCTTTACTGGCTGACCAATACAGGGGTTTCCGCGGCGCGCTTCTACTGGGAATCGCACTTCAACTTCCTCGCGGCCGCCGACGTATCCGTTCCCGCCGCCGTTAGCGTGTTCCCGCGTGAAAACTACCAGGCGCCGCGAAGCTGGACAGAGCGTGCATATCACAATCTCATCTGGTACAACCGGCTGGACAAGGGCGGACACTTCGCGGCGTGGGAACAGCCGGCACTATTCGCCGAGGAAGTGCGGGCGGGGTTGAGGCCGTTGCGGAAATAAGCAGACGCGAGGAGCACGGAGCGATATCCCACAGCAATGGGATATCGCTCCATCGGGCCATATTCGTGAGAGGAGAAGCGCGCGGCGTGCCGGCGTCGATCACCGCCTGAAGCCCCGGGCAACGCAAATGCGACGATGCCACCACTACACTTCGCGAGTTCTCCGTTCGACCGTGTCGAGCGCCGCTTCCAGTGTTATGCGTGCCTTTTCTCGTCGTCTGCGCGCAAGCCGCTCTACGCCGGCACTCCGTTCCGGCTCGCCCGCGAGTAACGCATGAATGTCGGGCAGCGGCAAGATGACGCCGCGACTGCCCCAGGTGCCATCCGGAATCTCTGTTGGAAAGACCCAAACGCGCGATGCAACTTCTTCGAGCGGCCGGTTCTCGGCGCGAGCCACCGCTTCCGTGATGGCCTGAACCAGCGCTCTACGTGATTCGTCGGTGTATTGCCCCTCAGGCGCCGAAGGAATGATCCGGTAACGGGCTGCCTTCGAGCGTTCCCCGCCGACGAATACCGCAGCAGGTCGATGGAGATGAAGCACGGATACGGCCTGCGCAATCTGATTGCCCGGATCGTACCCTTCCGCCCTGATCAGGAGATCAGTCAGTTCCTTGATCAGGCGTGCTTCCGCTTCGGGCGTCAGCGCGTCTTCCGGCCACAATGCGTCGATCATCGGCATGGTGCTACTCCTCTTCACTTGTTTCGGTGCAAAGATGATCCGGCTTTGCAAGGCCCTGGTGAAGTGGCAGCAGCGCCAATTTGCAAGGCATATCGGACACACGAGATGACTACGATACGAATCTGGGTCTATGACGGGATACTGGCATCAGGCGTCGCTGGGCCCATCGATGTCTTCAACGTCGCCAATCACCTGAGTTCTCGTGAAGGAACGCGGGGGAAACCTGCACCCGGGTTCACGTGGCGCGTCGAATCGCTTGACGGAAGACCAGTCAGGGCGGCTTCGGGTCAGAGCGTTGCTGTGGACGGCAAGATCGATGCAAGCAAACGCGCCGATGCGATTCTGCTGACGGCGCCGTTCGTTTCCGACATGGACGAGTTCGTCGCGCGCCGCGAACAGTTGAGTGCGCTAACGTCCGCACTACAGCGCCAGCGCGAGGCGGGCGCTGTGCTGGCCGCATACTGCACCGGCAACTATCTGCTTGCTGAAGCGGGGTTGCTGAATGGGCGAGCCGCTACGACCCACTGGGCCATGGCAAGGGACTTCGCCCGGCGATATCCGGGCGTCGAACTGCGGGCCCACGAACTTGTGATCGCCCAGGATGGAATCGTTTCAAGCGGCGCCGTTACGTCGTACCTCAACCTTGCGATACGGTTGCTCGAAATGTTCGGCGGCGAGAAGCTCGCGGCAGCGACCGCCAAGTTGCTGCTGATCGAGACCAACCGCATTTCTCAGGCTTCGTACGCAACGCTCCTTGGCGAGCACGGACACGCCGATCCGCTCATCGCGCGCGCTCAACAACGCATGGAAGCGACTATCCAGGAGGGATTTCAGGTGAGCGATCTCGCAGCGTATCTCGCTGTCAGCGAGCGAACGCTTCACCGTCGTTTCAAGCAGGCTGTCGGCATTGCGCCGTTGGAGTATCTCCAGAACCTTCGCATCGAAGTGGCCAAACAGTTGCTCGAATCAAGGCCGATCAACCTTGAGGCCGTCAGTCAGCGAGTCGGCTACGCAGACCTCAGTGCCTTTCGGCAACTGTTCCGGCGCAAGACAGGTCTTTCGCCACGCGAGTATCAGGTTCGGTTTGCGCGCGTCTTCGGTAACGTGGCCTGAGCGCCAGACACAATAGCGCGCCGAAAGGGAGTGCCGCAAAGCGCGAATCGCGCCGACGGGTGGTATCGGGGTTCTGTCGCGCTAAGGGGGCAGGAGTAAAATCGAAGTTGATATTTGCCCGAAGTGAAGCGTGAGATGAAGAAGGCGACTGCGAGACAAGCCCTGCCTGCCGGCGTAGCGAAGGTACTCAAGCGCCTGCACTATCCTCTGGACGTGATACTTCTGTGCGTGCGGTGGTATGTGGCCTACTCGCTGAGCTTGCGAAATCTCGAGGAAATGATGGCGGAACGGGGCTTCCAGGTCGACCATTCGAGCGTGCATCGCTGGGTGATCAAACTCGTACCGTTGTTCGAGAAGGCCTTTCGCAAGCACAAACGTCCGGTCGGCAAGAGTTGGAGGATGGATGAAACCTACGTCAAGGTGGGCGGCCAGTGGAAGTACTTGTATCGCGCGGTGGACAAGGCCGGCAATACGGTCGAGTTCCTGTTGCGGGCGCATCGCGACAAGGCGGCAGCGCGCCGTTATTTCGAGAAAGCCATCGATCGAAACGGGACGCCCGAGACCGTGACCATGGATAAAAGCGGGGCGAATCTGGCCGCCCTCCAGACCATCAACGCCGAGCGGGAAACGCCCATCAAGGTCCGGCAGGTCAAGTATCTGAACAACATCGTAGAGCAGGATCATCGGGCGATCAAACGCCGAACCAGGCCCATGATGGGCTTCAAGGATTTCCGGTGTGCCCGCATCATCCTGTCAGGCATTGAGACGATGCATATGATCAGGAAAGGCCAGATGAAGGACAGCGGCGTGACCCGAACCGTTGCCGATCAGTTCTATTCGTTGGTGTCGTAAGGACTCCTTATCATCACGGAATCTTCTTGCCTTGCCGCCATTATCGCGACACAACCATCGCGCGAATGCGCTTGCTTGCCACCGTGATGGCTCCCAATACCCACAGAGAGGGAGCCCCCTCTGGCAGATTGCAAGGCGCAGTTGACGGACCATACTAGAGACACGAATCGTCAAAACCTTGCAGCGGAGCCGCATCATGGAAAGCCGGAATTTCCTGACCCACCAGCAGATCTTCGACCGCGCTGTCGACCATCTTTTCGGCCAAGGCCGCGCTGCGCTGCTGCCACATGGAGGTGGTGCATATCGCGGCTATTGCGGCGGGTGTCCCGTTGGCAGTTTCATCAAACCACGCGACTACATGACTGCAATGGAAGGCGTACCTGTTCGCTATATCGGCAAAACATCATCGGACGCGATACCCGTATATATGGATGTCGGCATCGCGGCACTGAGGAAGGCGTTGCTTCGCGCCCACGTCAATGTCTACGATCCCGCGACGATCGAGTTGCTCAGCACTTTGCAGAACGTGCACGACGTATTCGGCAAATGGGAATGGCGTGAGCGGCTTCAGTCGATCGCCCGACAGTTTGGTCTGTCGGCCGAACTGGTCAAGGCGGCGGCCTGACTGCCAGAGCCGACGGAACACGGAAATCATGTACGGGCGAGTGAGGTGACGATCATGAACATGCAGCAACAGTCTTTACGCGAACTCGTCGAAAAATGGCTGGCGCCGACTCCGGCAACGCCCTTTCGAGTGACCCGGTTCAGCCGCACGCGAGATAGCAACAGGCGCTACGTCTGTGTCGAAGTGGCGCGGCCGGCGTGCCTGGTCGCCATCATGTTCTTTCGGCATGCCGATGGCGCCTGGCGCGTATTTCCGCCTCGCCGCGAGGGCCCGGCAATGGCCTTCCAGAAAGCAGCATGACGCGCGCAGCGCCGCCGTGCTTGACCTATGATGAAACTGTCGGCCAGCCGCCTTCAGGCCGATCCAGGTATGAGGAATAGGACGTGGAGCCTGTCAATACCGTACTGCTGATCGACGATCACGCGCTGTTCCGCAAGGGCGTCGCGCAATTGATCCAGATGAACCCGGCGTTTCGCCTCGTCGGCGAAGCGTCGTCGGGACGGGTGGGTGTGGACCTCGCGGTCCGGCTCAAGCCCGACGTCGTTCTGATCGACCTCAACATGCCGGAAATGAGCGGTATCGAGACGCTCGAGATGATGAAACAGCACAACGTCGACGCACGCTTTCTGATGCTGACGGTGTCGGACAACGAACGCGATGTGGTGGCGGCACTACGCGCCGGCGCAAGCGGCTATCTGCTCAAGGACATGGAGCCGGAAGAACTGTGCATCAATTTGCAGAACGCGCTGCAGGGAACGGCCGTGCTCAGCGAGGCGATCACGGGCAAGCTGTTTCATGCACTGTCCGCCGGGCAGTCTCTCCCCGCTAACGAGTCGGGCCTTTCCGGGCGTGAGCAGGAGGTACTGGACTATCTGGTGGAAGGGCTATGCAACAAGGAGATTGCCCGAAAGCTCGATATCAGCGTCGGAACTGTCAAGGTGCACGTCAAACATCTGCTGCACAAACTCGATCTTCATTCCAGAGTCGAAGCCGTCGTGTGGCATCACGAGCGCCACGCGCGCCGCAATCCGCCGCGGGCGTGAGTCCTCTTCCTCGTCAGCCACTGATACTATTCGCACTGCGGAACCCTCGCGGCGGAGTCATGCCGCGCATCCCGTTGCCGATAGTCGATAGTCAAGTGTAGAGCCGAGCGATGAAGAGCGAGATAAACGACGAACTGCCCAGCGGTCCCGTGGACGAGTTGGGCGATGGAAGGTCGATTGAGTCATTCCTGGGCAAGGTCGTCAAAGAACACCGTACGAATCAGGGGCTGACGATTGCCGACCTGGCCGAGCAAAGCGGCCTGTCGCGAAGCATGGTATCGAAGATCGAGAACGGGCAGGTGTCGACCAGCCTCGATTCGATCGTGAGCATTGCGCGCGCACTGGGCATTTCGATTTCCGCGATGTTCAAGAACTTCGAGCATCGCGAGGGCAATGCGCAGCACGTCAAATCCGGCAAGGGCATGGAGGTCGTGCGGCGCGGCACCACGAAGGGACATACATACCATTTGCTGGCCTATGACCAGGGGCCCGTCAAGCTGTTCGAACCGTTTCTCATCACCATGGACGATGAAGCCGAGGTATTCCCGACCTTCGAGCATCCCGGCACGGAGTTCATCTACATGCTGCAAGGCAAGATGGAGTATCGCCATGGCAATCGCAGCTATCTGCTGCAGCCCGGCGACGCGCTGACCTTTCGTGGCTCCGTCGCGCATGGCCCCGAGCGTCTGATCAAGCTGCCGATCCGCTTCATCACCGTGATCATGTACGGCCAGTCGCCCGACCTGGATACCTGAACGCCCGTCTGACCGGGCAAACCTCGCGATAGCTGCGCGCGCATCCATGCGCGCCGATTCCACTATCGATTCCCCGCCTCGCAACCGTCCTCGAAAGACGTTGCCTCCCCCGTCGCTTCCATCGACATGCAGATACGTGCAGGGATAGTCGCGGCTATCGCTTGGGGGGACCCAGGTGATACGCGCCTGGCGATACTCCCGAAGGTGTACGGGTGTTTCCTGACAGGAAAAAAAGTTTATTGCCATTGACACACAAGTTTCGGCTGGCTACTGTTGTCACCAATGGTTCCTCTTCGAATCAATGCACAACATGTCCTCCAATACGCACCGCTTCACGCTGACTCTGTCCTGCCCCGATCGCATCGGGATTGTGTCTGCTGTAAGCACATTCCTTGCCGAGCATCGGGCCTGGATCATCGAGGCCACCCATCATGCCGACGAAATCGAGAGGCGCTTCTTCATGCGCCACGAGATCGTCGCGGAGTCGCTGCCCTTCGGCATCAACGGGTTCCGGGATCGCTTCGCCCACATCGCGAGAGAGTTTGCGATGGACTGGAAGATCTCTGACAACTCAGTCAAGAAGCGGGTCGTGATACTCGTGTCGAAGCTCGAACACTGTCTCTACGACCTGCTCGCGCGCTGGAAAGCGGGTGAACTCGACATCGAGATTCCGTGCGTAATCTCGAACCACGACACATGGCGCAGCTTTGTCGAGTGGCATGGCATTCCGTTCCATCACGTGCCCGTCACGCCTGACAACAAGGCGCAGGCTTATGACGAGGTGCAACGGCTATTCGAGGATGCGCGCGCCGACACGATGGTGCTCGCGCGTTACATGCAGGTTCTTTCGCCGAAGCTGTGCGCGGCTTATCCGGGGCGAATCATCAACATCCACCATTCGTTCCTGCCGAGCTTCGTTGGTGCGAAGCCTTATCACCAGGCCTACGGGCGCGGCGTGAAGCTGACGGGCGCGACCTGCCACTACGTGACGGAAGAGCTCGACCAGGGGCCGATCATCGAGCAGGACGTGATTCGCATCCGCCACTCGGACCGCCCGGATGACCTCGTGCGCCTGGGCCGCGATATCGAGAAGGCCGTATTGGCGCGAGGCTTGCGTTATCACCTCGAGGATCGCGTGCTGATCCACGGTAACAAGACCATCGTGCTGCGGTAATCGCGTAGCCGTCTTCCATCGAACAGGTCGTTGAGCCGCCCCCAGCGGGGCTGGCCAAAGGAGCGTTTTATGCCATGGCGTCTCGTCCGCTTCGCTCTCTCAAAGAAACATCCCGAACCGAGGATGTTCACGAGACACGACACTTTGCGTCGTTCATATGACGTTGTGATCATCGGCGCGGGGGGCCACGGTCTCGCGTCGGCCTACTATCTCGCGAAAGAGCACGGCATCACGAATGTGGCCGTGCTGGAGAAGGGGTATATCGGAGG
Source organism: Paraburkholderia sp. SIMBA_054 (assembly GCF_046534875.1). Lineage (NCBI taxonomy): Bacteria > Pseudomonadati > Pseudomonadota > Betaproteobacteria > Burkholderiales > Burkholderiaceae > Paraburkholderia > Paraburkholderia sp. SIMBA_054. The sequence goes on from NZ_JAWRXV010000020.1 coordinate 60,003, forward strand.
AGGTAATACCGGGCGTAACACCACGATCATCCGCTCGAATTATCTGACGCCCGAGGGCGTGCAGTTCTATGACGAGTCGGTGAAGCTGTGGCAGGACCTGTCGCAGGACTTCGATCTCAACCTGTTCTATTCGACGCGCGGTCATTACACGCTTGCCCACACCGATTCGGCGATGCGCACGATGCGCTGGCGCGCGGAGGTCAACAAGCACTACGGGGTGGACTCCGAGGTCGTGGGTCCGAACGAGGTGAAAAAGGCCGCGCCGATGATCGATATCTCGTGCGGCGGCGTCGCGCCCATCATGGGCGCGCTGTATCACGCGCCGGGCGCGGTCGCACGGCACGATGCCGTTGCCTGGGGCTATGGGCGGGGGGCGGACCAGCGCGGCGTCGAAATCCATCAGCAGACGGAGGTGCTCGGCATCGACGTGGTGGGCGGCAAGGTCAAGGGCGTGAAGACCTCGCGCGGCTATATCTCGACGAACAAGGTGCTGTGCGCGGTGGCAGGCTCGACGCCCCGCGTGACGGATATGGTCGGCTTGCGCACGCCCATCTACATCCATCCGCTTCAGGCGATGGTGAGCGAGCCGCTCAAGCCCTGGCTCGATCCGATTCTCGTCTCGGGCAGCCTGCACGTTTACATCAGCCAGTCGGCGCGGGGCGAACTCGTGATGGGCGCTTCGCTTGATCCCTACGAACTGCATTCGACACGCTCGACGCTCGATTTCGTGGAAGGGCTCACCTCGCACATGCTCGAGATGTTCCCGTTCCTGTCGCAAGCCAAGGTGATGCGCCAATGGGCGGGGATGGCCGACATGACACCCGACTTCGCGCCGATCATGGGCAAGACGCCTGTCGAAGGCTTCTACCTGGATTCGGGCTGGGGCACCTGGGGTTTCAAGGCCACGCCTGTGTGCGGCAAGACGATGTCCCACACGGTCGCCAACGACGCCACCCATCCGCTCATCGAGAGCTTCTCGCTCGACCGGTTCCGCCGCTTTTCGCTCACTGGCGAAAAGGGCGCGGCATCCGTTGGCCACTAAGCTGGAGAACGACGATGAAAATCATGACCTGTCCGGTAAATGGCGCGCGGCCGGTGTCGGAGTTCGCCTACTGGGGCGAGATTCGTCACGAGCCTGATCCGACCCAGGCGAGCGATGCTCAATGGGCCGACTATGTGTTCTGCCGCAACGGCGCGCCGGGCGTGAAGCAGGAGTGGTGGTGCCATACGCCGAGCAATACATGGTTCATTGCCGAGCGCGACACCGCGAAAGATCTCGTGCTGCGCACGTGGCTTGCCGGCGAGGAGGCCTGAATGCGTCTGACTCCTCACCGCGGCGAATGGATCGAGCGCGATACACGCATCGATTTCTCGTATGAAGGCAAGCAATACAGCGGCCTCATCGGCGACACGATCTCGAGCGCACTGTGGGACTCGGGCCTGCGCGTGCTCGGCCGCAGCTTCAAGTATCACCGCCCGCGTGGCGTCCTTTCGCTCGCCAATCACGATGTCAATGTGATGCTGCAGGACGGCGCACGGCTGAACGTGCGCGCCGATGTGACCGCGTTGACGCCGGGCGGCAACTGGTATTCGGTGAATACGTTCGGCGGCGTGGAAGGCGATCGTGCGCGCGTCGTCGGCAAGCTCGCGGCGTTCCTGCCCGTCGGCTTCTACTACAAGGCGTTTTATAGCAAGCGCTGGTTTCCGCGCTGGGAGCGCATGTTCCGCACGATGACGGGTCTCGGCAAGGTCGATTTCGACGCGCCCCATATCCGCACACCGAAGCGTTATGGCTTTTGCGACGTGCTGGTGATCGGGGCCGGTCCATCCGGTTTGTCGGCGGCGCTCGCGGCGGCCGGGGAAGGCGCCGACGTCGTGATCGTCGATGAGAACGCGCGCATCGGCGGCAGCGGTGGCTATCAGCTGGGCGGCGACGAGCAGCGTTTCGACGAGATCCATGAACTGGAGAACGCCGTGCTCGGCCATCCACGAATCCGCGTGATGACGGGCACGCTCGCGGCGGCCTATTACGCGGACCTGTGGGTGCCGCTCGTGAACGCGACGTGTATCACGAAGATGCGCGCGAAAGCCGTGATCGTCGCGAGTGGCGCGTTCGAGCAACCCGCCGTGTTTCGCAACAACGACCTGCCGGGCGTGATGCTGGCATCGGCGGCGCAGCGCCTTGCCTATCGTTATGCCGTTGCGCCCGGCAAGCGGGCCGTCGTGCTCGCCGCCAATGCCGACGGCTACCGTGCGGCGCTCGACATGCTGGCGCGTGGCATCGAAGTCGTTGCCGTGGTGGATTTGCGCGCGTCGCATGCAAGCGATGACCTCGAGCGCGATCTCAGGGCGAAGGGCGTCGAAGTACTGGTATCGAGCTGTGTCGTCGAGGCCGTGCCGGACCGATCGGGCGAACGGCTGACGGGCGTGCGCGTCGGCGCGTTTTCAACGAACAGCGGCCTGCGCTATTCGACGGCAACGACCCGTCTGATCGAATGCGACACGCTGCTGATGAGCGTCGGCTGGTCGCCTGCCGCGAACCTGCTGTACCAGGCAGGCACGAAGATGCACTTCGATCACGATGTGCAGCAGTTCGTGCCGGAGCAATTGCCGCCCGGGGTGTTCGCATGTGGGCGCGTGAACGGCGTGTACACGCTCGGCAGCAAGCTGCGCGACGGCGCGCGCGCAGGCGTGCAGGCGGCAGCGCATAGCGGCAACGGCAAGGCAGGCGAAGCCGCGCAACTGCGTCTCCTGGAACGGGAATCGCCATCGCATCCCTGGCCGATCGTGGGCCATACGTCCGGCAAGAACTTCGTCGATTTCGACGAGGACCTGCAACTGAAGGACTTCGAAAACGCGGTGCAGGAAGGCTTCGACAACATCGAACTGTTGAAGCGCTTCTCGACCAACGGCATGGGGCCGAGCCAGGGCAAGCATTCGAACATGAATGGCCTGCGCATCCTCGCGCGGCTGACGGGCAAGGAGCCCCAGGAGGTCGGCACGACGACGGCGCGGCCGTTCTTCCATCCCGTGCCGATGTCGCATCTCGCCGGGCGCGGCTTCAACCCGGAACGGCGCACGCCGCTGCACGCGCAGCACCAGTTGCTCGGCGCCGTGTGGATGCCGGCGGGCGTCTGGCAGCGCCCAGAGTACTACGCGGTCGCGGGCAAGGAGCGCGCGGTCTGCATCGAGGAAGAGGCGCTCGCCGTGCGCAACGGCGTGGGCATCATCGATGTGGGCACGCTCGGCAAGATCGAAGTGCGCGGGCCGCAGGCCGCGGAGTTCCTCGAACGCGTGTACGTGTCGAAGTACGCGGGCCTGAAACCTGGCATGACCCGCTACGCCGTGATGTGCGATGAGTCCGGCGTGGTGATCGACGATGGCGTGATCGCGCGTCTCGCCGACGACCACTTCTACTTCACGACCACGACGTCGGGCGCGGCGGCCATCTATCGCGAGCTGTCGCGGCTCAACACGATCTGGCGGCTCGACTGCGGCATCGTCAACGTGACGGGCGCGTTCGCAGCGGTGAACCTCGCGGGGCCCGCATCGCGTGCCGTGCTCGGCAAGCTCGTCGATCTCGATCTGTCGCCGGCGGCCTTCCCGTATCTCGGCGTGCGCGTGACGGGCGTCGCCCTCGGTCAGAACCGTGTGCCGGCGCGTCTGATGCGCGTGGGTTTCGTCGGCGAATGGGGATACGAAATCCATATCCCCGCCGAGTACGGCGCGGCGCTGTGGCGCACGCTGCTCGAAGCGGGTCATGAACACGGCATTCGCCCGTTCGGCGTCGAAGCGCAGCGTCTGTTGCGGCTCGAGAAGGGGCACGTGATCGTGAGCCAGGATACCGACGGTCTGACGACACCGCGTGACGCCGGCATGGAATGGGCCGTGAAGATGGACAAGCCGTTCTTCGTCGGCAAACGCAGCCTGCAGATCATCGACAAGCTGCCTGCCAAACAGCGTCTGGTCGGTTTCGCGCTCGATGCGGGCGTGCGCGACGCGGGTCTGCGCGAGTGTCATCTCGTGATCGAAGGCGGCGAGATATCGGGACGTGTGACGAGCGTCGCGTGGAGCGCGACGCTGCAAAAAACGATTGGTCTTGCGTTTGTGCGGCCCGAGCAGGCCGAGCCCGGCACGCGCATCAGCTTCCGCGCGAGCGGCGGCCGGATGGTGCCCGCGACGGTGGTGCCGACACCGTTCTATGACCCTGAGAGCGAGCGTCAAAAAGACGCCGTAACAACAAAGGCTGCCACGCCGAAGAAGGAGACAGTATGAACGCGCCACTTCGGATGAGCCCCGTATGCGATGCCTGGAAGACGGCCAACGCGCAGTGGAGCGTGCGGGAGAACATGCGCGTCGAGGAGCGCGTCGATGCCGCCGACAGCACGCGTGCCGCGACGCTTGGCATCGCCGACGTCTCCTTCCTGTTTCGCACCGGCTTCAAGGGGCAGGGCGTAGCGGCGTGGCTGCAGGCCCAGGACATCCCTGTGCCGGCGCAGCCCAACAGCTGGGCGCCCCTCGCGGGCGGCGGCGTCGTGTTGCGGCTCGGCGTTTCCGAATACCTGATCGAAGACGGCCTGACGCAAGGCAGCTCGGCAAGGATGGCGCATCTTGAGCCGCCCGTGCGCGTGTACCCCGTGCTTCATCAGGATGCGGCACTCGTGCTGTGCGGCGAAGCCGTGAACGATCTGCTGCTGCAAACCTGCAATGTCAATTTTGGCGCGCTCGATCTGGCTGCCCGGCCAGTCGTGCTGACATCGATGGCGGGTGTCGCCGTCACCGTCATGCCAGGCGCCCGGGCAGGCAAGCCTTACTACCGGGTATGGGCCGACGGCACATACGGCCTTTATCTGTGGGAGACCCTCGCAGGCATCGCCGCCGAGCTCGGCGGCGGGCCAGTCGGGGTCGCTGCGATCACGGATATCGACCAGTCGGCAACCCCGTAGCGAGCAAGTAGTCGACGCGGGCGCGCACTCGGGCCGGCGTTTTCAGAAACCTGGATTTATCACGTTCAAGGACATTCAGATGACCCCCGAAGACGCCCGAAAATTTCTCGCAGAAAACGAGGTGAAATACATCCTCGCGCAGTTCGTCGATATCCACGGAGTCGCGAAGACCAAATCCGTGCCTGCGGCGCATCTGAACAGCATTCTCACGGCGGGTGCCGGCTTCGCGGGCTTCGCCGTGTGGGGACTGGGTATCGATCCGCAAGGGCCCGACTTCATGGCCGTCGGCGACATCAATACCCTGCAACTCGTGCCCTGGCAACCGGGCTATGCGCGCGTCGTCTGCGACGGACATGTGAAGCGCGAGCCGTGGCCATTCGAAAGCCGTGTGACGCTGAAGAAACAGATTCGCCGCCTCGAAGAACACGGCTGGATTCTCAACACAGGGCTCGAGCCGGAGTTCTCGCTGCTGCGCAAGGGGGCGGACGGCACGATCGCACCCTGCGACCACACCGATGCATTGCCGAAGCCGTGCTACGACTACAAGGGTCTTTCCCGCTCGCGCGAATTCCTGGAGCGTTTGACGGATGCGCTGATCAAGGCGGGCATCGACGTCTATCAGATCGACCATGAAGACGCGAACGGCCAGTTCGAGATCAACTACACGTACACCGACTGCCTGAAGTCCTGCGATCACTACGTCTTCTTCAAGATGGCGGCCGCGGAGATCGCCAACGAACTGGGCCTCGTTTGCTCGTTCATGCCGAAGCCGTTCGCGAACCGGCCCGGCAACGGCATGCACATGCACATGTCGATTTCCGATGGCAAGAAGAACCTGTTCGCCGACGATCACGACGAGCGCGGCCTCGGCCTCTCGAAGCTCGCCTACCACTGGACGGCGGGCATTCTGAAGCATGCCGCGGCGCTCACGGCGATCTGCGCGCCGACGGTGAATTCGTACAAGCGTCTCGTCGTGGGCCGTTCTTTGACAGGCGCGACATGGGCGCCCGCCTATGTGAGCTATGGCGACAACAACCGCTCGTCGATGGTGCGCATTCCGGGCGGCCGGATCGAACTCCGCCTGCCCGATGCCGCGTGCAACGCCTATCTCGCGACGGCTGCCGTGATTGCGGCCGGGCTCGATGGCGTCGAAAACCGTCTGGACCCGGGTGAACCCTGCAATGCCAACCTCTACGAGATGTCGCAGCGTGACCTCAAGGAGAACGGCATCAGCATCTTGCCGCAGAACCTCGAAGCCGCGTTGCATGCGCTGGAGCGCGACGAGGTGATGCTCGAGGCGCTGGGGCCGGCGGGCGGCGAGTTTCTCCGTCTCAAGCACATGGAGTGGATCGAGTACATGCGCCATGTGTCGGACTGGGAACAGAAGACCTACCTCGAATTTTTCTGATCAAGAATCCTAAACAGCTTTTCGCTTGAATTTAAGCGCGAGGAGATAACGATGTGTGGAATTGTCGGACTACTCGTCAAGAAGCCCGAGTTGCGCGAGCGGCTCGGCGAATTGATGGTGCCCATGCTGCTGGGCATGACGGAGCGCGGGCCGGACTCGGCGGGCCTTGCGGTGTTCACGGAGCCTGTTGCCGACGGCGTGCGCAAGATCAGCTTTTACTCGGGCCTGACGGAAGAAGGCGCCGATTTCAACTGGCAGGGGCTGGTTCATGAACTGAACGCGCATCTGGGCGCCAAGGCATCGGTGCAGGTGAAGGACAACCACGCCGTATTGACGGTTGCCGTCGATCCCGAAACGGTCAAGCACTGGATCCGCGAAACGCATCCGGGGCTGCACGTGCTGTCGACGGGACGCATGATCGATCTGTACAAGGACACGGGCACGCCCGGCCAGGTCGCGGACCGTTACGCGTTTAGCGGGCTGACGGGCACGCACCTGGTGGGGCATACGCGGATGGCGACGGAATCCGCCGTGACGCCCGATCGTGCGCATCCCTTTACAGCGGGCGAGGACTTCTGTCTCGTGCACAACGGCTCGCTGTCGAATCCGTTCGGCGTGAGACGCATGCTCGAACCGCACGGCATTCGCTTCGATACCGACAACGACACGGAAGCCGCCTGCCGTTTCCTCGAATATCGGCTGCGCGAAGGCGACGATCTCGAAGCGGCGCTGCAGAAGGGTTTCGAGCAGCTCGACGGCTTCTTCACGTTTCTGATGGGCACGCCCGACAAGCTCGCTTTGATCCGCGATCCGTTCGCCTGCAAGCCCGCTGTGGTCGCCGAGACGGACGATTTCGTCGCGATTGCCTCCGAGTTCCGTTCGCTCGCGCATCTGCCCGACATCAAGCACGCCCGCGTTTTTGAACCGGCTCCCGAGGAGATGTACGTATGGACAGTGTGAACTTCGACCTGGCGTCCGCCTCGGTGACGGACGTGAATGGCTTCCTGCACCGCGAGGCCGCGAAAGCGGGCACGCGCCGCGTGCTGATCTCGAATCCCGATGGCGCGCACAACATTGCGGTGGGGCTCGATCTTCCCATCGAAATCGAGATCGACGGCCATGCAGGCTATTACGCCGCCGGCATGAACAAGGAAGCGAAAGTGACGATCTCGGGCAGCGCCAGCACGGGTGTGGCCGAGAACATGATGAGCGGCCGCGTGCACGTGAAGGGTTTCGCTTCGAACGCGGCGGGCGCATCGGCGCACGGCGGGCTGCTCGTCATCGAGGGCGACGCGGGCCTGCGCTGCGGGATCTCGCTGAAGGGTGCGGACATCGTCGTGAAGGGATCGGTTGGCAGCTTTTCCGCGTTCATGGCCCAGGCGGGCCGGATCGTGATCTGCGGCGACGCCGGCGATGCGCTCGGCGACTCGCTGTACGAGGCGGTGATCTATGTGCGCGGCAAGGTCAAGTCGCTCGGTGCCGACGCGCGTGAAGAGCCGATGCAACCTGCCGATGTGGAAGCCGTCGCGCAACTGCTGCGCGCAGCGGGCCCCGCATTCGCGGAATTCGATCCCAAGGAATTCAGACGCGTCTCGTCGGCCCGCTCGCTGTATCACTGGAATGCCGACGCGAATCAGGAATATTGAACCGGGGACCCCGCCATGGAAATCAAGCCCGTACACATGAAACATATCGCCACCGAAGAGTCCTGGGGCTTCGACCGCAAGACGATCGACTACATCCAGAACGCTGCGGCACACGGACTGTATGAGATCCGTGGCCTCGGGGCGAAGCGGCGCGTGCCGCACTTCGACGACCTGCTGTTTCTCGGCGCATCGCTGTCGCGCTATCCGCTGGAGGGATACCGCGAAAAGTGCGTGACCAAGACCGTGCTCGGCACGCGCTTCGCGAAGAAGCCGATCGAGCTCGCCATCCCCATCACCGTCGCGGGCATGAGCTTCGGCGCGCTGTCGGCGAACGTGAAGGAATCGCTTGGCCGCGCAGCCACCGAACTCGGCACCTCGACGACGACGGGCGACGGCGGCATGACGCCCGAAGAACGGCAATCGTCGAAGACGCTCGTCTATCAGTGCCTGCCGTCGCGTTACGGCTTCAATCCCGACGACGTGCGCAAGGCCGACGCGATCGAGGTCGTGATCGGACAAGGGGCCAAGCCGGGTGGGGGCGGTATGTTGCTCGGCCAGAAGATCTCGCCGCGCGTGGCCAAAATGCGCACACTGCCAGAAGGAATCGATCAGCGTTCGGCATCGCGCCATCCCGACTGGACAGGCCCTGACGACCTGCAGATCAAGATTCTCGAATTGCGCGAGATGACCGACTGGCAGACCCCGATCTACGTCAAGGTCGGCGCGACGCGCACGTTCAATGACGTCAAGCTCGCGGTGCACGCGGGCGCGGACGTGATCGTCGTCGATGGCATGCAGGGCGGCACGGCCGCGACGCAGACCTGCTTCATCGAGAACGTCGGCATCCCGACGCTCGCCGCGTTGCGCCAGGCGGTCGATGCGCTCGAAGACCTGAACATGAAGGGGCAGGTACAGCTGATCATCTCGGGCGGCATCCGCAGCGGGGCCGACGTCGCGAAGGCGCTGGCGATGGGCGCCGATGCCGTGGCCATCGGCCAGGGCGTGCTGGTGTCGCTGGGCTGCAATAGCGGCTCGTATATCGAGAACGGCCAGCATGTGAGCGCGCTCGACGACTACGCGAGCCTCGGCACCGCGCCGGGCTTCTGTCACCATTGCCACACGGGCAAGTGCCCCGTTGGCATCACGACCCAGAACCCGGTGCTGCAAGAACGTCTGAAGCCCGATGTCGGTGCGAAGCGTCTGAAGAACTATCTGAAGACGCTGAACATGGAGCTGACGACGATCGCGCGTGCTTGCGGCAAGCAGAACGTTCACCACCTGGAGCCGGAAGACCTCGTGGCGCTCACGGTCGAAGCCGCGGCGATGGCGCGTGTGCCGCTCGCCGGGACCAACTGGATTCCCGGCCTGAACGGCGCCCGATGACAGCGCAGATCATCGACGGCCGGCACCTTGCGCGACGGCTGCGCGCGCGCTTTCGCGAGCGCGTCGCGGCCCTGTCCGCGCGAGGTGTCGTGCCCGGTCTCGCCGTGGTGCTGGTCGGCGACAACCCTGCGTCGGAGCTGTACGTCGCGAACAAGGTGCGAGCCTGCGAGGATTGCGGCGTGCGCTCGTTCATGCACAGGTTCCACGCGGATTGCCGGGAAACGGAACTCCTCGATCGTATTGCCGCGCTCAACGTCGAGCGCAGCACGCACGGCATTCTGGTGCAACTGCCGTTGCCGCCGCAGATCAACGTGCGGCGCGTGCTGGAAAGCATCGTCGTCGACAAGGACGTCGACGGTTTCCATCTTTACAACGTGGGCGCGCTGGTGGTCGGCAATTCGATCTTTCCGCCGTGCACGCCGTATGGCGTTCAGCTTCTGCTGGAGACGACGGGTATCGACGTGGCGGGGAAGAACGTCGTGGTGGTCGGCGCGAGCAACATCGTCGGCAAGCCGATGGCGTTGATGCTGCTGCAGAAGGAAGCCACCGTCACCGTGTGTCACGTGAAAACGCGCGACCTTGCGCAGCACACGATTCACGCCGACATTCTGGTCGTCGCCGCAGGCAAGCCGGGTCTCATCAAGGCGGAGATGGTCAAGGAAGGTGCGATCGTGATCGACGTCGGGATCAATCGCACGCCTGATGGGCGCATCGTCGGCGACGTCGATTTCGAGCCCGTGCGCGAGCGGGCATCATGGATTACGCCCGTGCCGGGCGGCGTGGGACCGATGACGGTCACGATGCTGATCGAGAACACGTTGCGATCCGCCGAGCGGTTTGCAGATGGCGAAGCGTTTCATCCGCCGCAGCCCTTCTGGCAGGTGCCGGCAGGGTAGGGCAAAAAAATTACGGCGTTGACGATTGCAGGAGGCCTCTAATGACTGACGATACACGTAACGCACTCGAAACCGCCGCGCGGCTCGCGCTCGCATTTCACGACTCGCGCGCGTCGCGCCCAACGGGTCCGATAGCGAGCTTCGGCGAGTTGAGCGCGGCGTTCGGTGGCCCGACACCGGAACAAGGCGAGCCCGCCGATGCCGTCATCGCGCGGCTCTCGGTCATTGCCGAGCCGGGTTTGCTCGGCACGGCGGGGCCGCGCTTTTTCGGCTGGGTTGCGGGCGGCTCGCATCCCGCCGCCGTCGCGGCGGACTGGCTCACGAGCATCTGGGGACAAAATGCCGCGACCTGGCACGGCGCGCCTGCTGCCGCCGTCGCGGAACAGGTGGTGGCGGGCTGGTTTCTCGATTTGCTGGACCTGCCGCGCGAGTGCTCGGTCGGTTTCACCACGGGCGCGACGATGAGCAATTTCGTCTGCCTCGCGGCGGCCCGCGACGCCGTGCTGCGGCATGCTGGCCGGGATGTCGAGGCCGACGGTATGTGTGGTGCGCCGCCCATCTCCGTGTATGTCGGCGAAGGCGTGCACGCGGGCGTGCTGGCCGCGCTGCGCTATCTGGGCATCGGCGAGCGGCGTGTCATCCGGATCGCCGCCGACGAGTCGGGCCGCATGCAGGTTTCCGCGTTGCGGGAGGCGCTCGCGCAGCATTCGGGACCGCTCATCGTGATCGCCCAGGCGGGACACATGATGACAGGCGCGTTCGATCCCGTCGGCGAGATCGCGGCGTGTACGCACGAGCATGGCGGATGGGTTCACGTCGATGCGGCGTTCGGGCTGTGGGTCAGAGCAAGCCCGCAGCACAGGGATCTTGCCGCCGGCATCGAAGACGCGGATTCATGGGCGGCCGACGCGCACAAGTGGCTGCAAGCACCCTATGAAACCGGCTGCGCGTTCGTACGCGATGCCGCCGCTCACCGTCGCGCGATGTCGATTAACGCGAGCTATCTGCCGCAAGCAGATGAAGGCGTTCGCGACCCTGTGCACTACACGCCGGAGCTGTCGCGCCGCGCACGCGGCTTTGCGCTCTGGGCGCTCGTGCGCTCGCTCGGCAGGCAGGGCATCGCGGCGATGGTCGAACGCCATTGCGCGCTCGCGCGGCGCATGGCACGCCGGCTTGCGTTGGGTCCCGGTGTCGCGCTGCTCAACGAGGTCGAGTTGAACCAGGTGATCGTGCGCTTCGGTTCGGCCTATGACGTCTCGCTCGCCGACGAACTGACGCTGCGCGCGATCGAACGTATCCGGGCGCAGGGCATCTGCGATGTGCGCGCGGCGCGCTGGCAAGGGCGCGCGGTGATGCGTCTGTCGGTCATCTCGTGGGCCACGACGGAGCACGACGCGGATCGTGCCGCCGATGCGATTCTGTCGGCATGGGATCAGGTGCATGGCGACTACCTGTGTCAGGAACGGGAAGCGATGGCATTGGCATTCGGATAAGCGTTGCTCAAGCGCTGTACTTTTGCGGGCGGTCCGTCAACTTCGACGGGCCGCCCGCTTTTCGCATTTATCGCTTGTTGCTACCGCCGATCGCATCTGCCGTCGCGAGCAGCGCCTCGGCCATGCGGATGCTCGCTGCGTCGATCAGCCGGCCATCCAGCGAGACAGCCCCTTTGCCTTCCTTCGCGGCCTGCGCCATCGCCTCCATGATGCGGCGCGCCTTGGTCACTTCCGCTTCGGCGGGCGTGAACACGCGGTTGGCGAGTTCGATCTGCGATGGATGGATCGCCCATTTCCCCTCATAACCCAGCACGGCTGCGCGGCGCGCGGCGGCATCGTAGCCATCGGGATCGCTGAAATCGCCGAACGGTCCGTCGATGGGACGCAGCCCATAGGCGCGGCAAGCGACCATCATCCGCGTTTGCGCGGCGTGCCACTGATCACCCCAGTAGTAATCGCGCTCGCCGCGCTCATTCTTGTCCGTGAGCACACCATAGTCGCGATTCACGCCGCCGATCACCGTCGTGCGCGCGCGCGTCGAGGCCGCATAGTCCGCGACGCCGAACGACATGGCTTCGAGACGGCGGCTCGATTGCGCGATGGCCTCGACGTTCGCCATGCCGAGCGCGGTTTCGATCAGCACTTCGAAGCCGATCCGGCGGGTGCGCTGGCGGGCCGCCTCGATCTGCGTGACGAGCATATCGACGGCGTACACGTCCGCGGCCACGCCGACCTTCGGAATCAGGATCATGTCGAGACGCGGACACGCTTCGACGATATCGACGACATCGCGATACATGTAGTGCGTATCGAGTCCGTTGATACGGACCATCATCGTCTTGCTTCCCCAATCGATATCGTTGAGCCCTTCGATGATGTTCTTGCGTGCCTGCTCCTTGTCGTCGGGAGCGACGGCGTCTTCGCAGTCGAGGAAGATGATGTCCGCGGCCGAGCGCGCGGCTTTTTCGAACATCGCGGGATTCGAGCCGGGCACGGCCAGCTCGGAACGGTGCAATCGCGCTTTGGCCTGCTCGATGACAGTAAAGCTCATACGGGTTCTCCTGAGGTCATTTCATTGAAGGCATGACGGCAACGGGCGCCTAGCCCGTCGCGCCGAAGCCCGATGCGATGCAGTTGATGGACAGCAGCAGCGGCACCTGATACGCGCGCCGCTGTCGTTCCGTTTGTGACGAACGGTAGAGACGAAGCAGTTCGATCTGCTGGCGGCTAACGAGATCGATAGCGGGCAAACGGCGCTGCAGGCGCGCATGGAACTTCGGAAAGCGCGTGCCCAGTCCGGACGAGCCCGTGAGCGTTTGCACCATCTTCACCGTGAGCCTGAATTCGGCTTCGATCTGCGCGAAGATCGTGTCGCGGATCGCTTCATCGGGCACGAGGCTCGCATACTCGCGCGCAATGTCGAGATTGACCTGGGCCAGCGTCTTTTCGACCTCGTCGATGACGAGCCGGAACAGCCGCGATTCGTCGAACATCCGCCGCAGCAGGTCGATCCCGCGTTCCTGCCGCACCGAGAGGAAGCCTTCGATCGCGCTGCCCACGCCGTACCAGCCCGTCAGCGCGTGCCGGTTCTGCGACCATGCGAACACCCACGGAATCGCGCGCAGATCCTGCAAGCTCGTTGCACCGAAGCGGCGGGCAGGGCGCGAGCCCATGTTGAGCATCGACAGTTCTTCGAGCGGGCTGGCCGCCTGGAAATACGCGAGCATGCCCGGCTGTTCGATGAACTTCGCATACGCAGCCCGCGACGCGCCCGAGAGCGCTTCCATGGCTTCATCGAATTCGCCCTTCGGCAGCAACGCTTCTTCGCGCTCCGACTTCAGCGTATGTTCGAGCACGCTCGACGCAAGCAACTCGACGTGATATTGCGCCGTGCCGCGATTCGCGTATTTGAACGACACCACTTCGCCCTGTTCGGTCACGCGAAAACGTCCTTTGACCGAACCGGCGGGCAACGCGGCGACGGCGCGGCCAGCCGGTATGCCGCCCCGGCTCACTGACCCGCCGCGTCCGTGGAAGAACGCGATCGTGACGCCCAGTTCATCGCCGAGCCGCTTGATCTTCGTCTGCGCTTTCGACAATTCCCAGTTGCTCGCGAAAAATCCGCCGTCCTTGTTCGAATCCGAATAGCCGATCATGATTTCCTGCACGCCGCCCTGTGCGCGAATGCTGCGGCGGACCATCGGCACGGCCAGCAGTTCGCGCAGGATTTCGGGCGCGCGGCGCAAGTCGTCGATGGTTTCGAGCAGGGGCACGACGGGTAACGTGCAGCTTTCCGTCCCGGCCGCGTCGGAAAAGAGACCGGCTTCCTTGGCAAGCAGATAGACCCCGAGCACGTCGCTCGCCCGATGCGTCATGCTCAGAATGAACGCGCCGAATGCATTGCGATCCACCTGCTGGCGCATCTCGCGCGCCGTGCGGAAAATCTGCAGCGTCTGTGCCTCGTCGAATGGCAGCGAATCGAAGCGGCGTTCCCGCTCCTGCTCGCTGTCCGAGGGTTGGGCCAGTTCGCTGAGCAGCCACGCTTTCCATTCGGGCGAGTCGCTGGCGGGCGGCTCGCCGGATGTGCCACAGGTCGCGCGCCACAACGCGCGCAGCGCCTGCTCGATCACCGTCGTGTTCTGACGCAGGTCGAGCTGCACGGTGCTGAAGCGAAACGTCTCCACTTCTTGCCGCAACGGCCGTACGAGCATATGCGCCAGTTGCGCGCTGCCCGTCGCAAAAAGCGTCTGCTCGATCACCAGCAGGTCGGCGGCAAGCTCGTCGGCGCTCGTATAGCCACCTTGAACGGGCGTGCCGTCGGCGGGCCGGCTGGCGTTGGCAAGCGACCCGTCGAGCCGGCGCAAGATGCACGTCAGGTATTGACGGAACAGTTCGCCCGGATTGCGCGACGCGATCGACGTGGCCTCGCCGCTGCGCATCAGCGCCCGCGCCAGGGCTTCGTGGAAACTGTCCGGCACAGGCAATGCCTCGGACGTGATGCTCAGCATCTGCGTCAGTTCGACAAGACGCAGCCGGTAGCGCTTCAGGCACGCGAGCCGGTTCTCATGCAGCGTGGCGCGCGTGACGCTGTCGTCGACGAATGGATTGCCGTCGCGGTCTCCGCCTATCCACGAACCAAACTGGAAAAAACGCGGCATGTCGAAGCGCTCGCCCGGATAGTGACGCGCGAGCGCGCTCTCCAGCTTGTCGAACAGCAATGGCACGGCTTCGAACAGCGTCTCGCCGAAAAAGTGCAGTCCCCACGCGACTTCCTGTGCGACCGTGGGTTTTTCGAGCCGCAGCTCGCCGCTCATCCACAACAGCTCGATATCGTTCCTGAGCGCGAGAATGAGCGTGTAGCGTTCGCGAGGTGTCCAGCGCGGCGATTCGAGTTCCATCAGACGCCGGTAGATGCGTCGATGGATTTCGAGCACCGTGACACGCTTGGCTTCCGTGGGGTGGGCCGTCAGCACGGGGCGCACTTTCATCTGGCTCAGCGCGTCGCGCACCTCGGCGGCAGGAATGCCCGCCTCGGCCGCTTCGGCAATCACCCGCGCAAACGAATCGGGCAACCTGTCGTAGCCGCCTTCGATTTCGATCTCCCGGCGGCGGCGCATCGCGGTACTCTGCTCGGCGATGCTGAGCAGCTGGAACCACATGCCTTGCGCCTGCAGCATGCGCCTCAGGATGACACGCGCGGTGCGATCGTCCATCCGCTCGCGCATCAGTTCCGTCATCGATTCATGCGCCGACTCGCCCATCAGCGTGCGTTCGACCTCTGGCTGGCGGCCGCGCGCGATGTCGCGCAACAGTTCCGACAGCAACTCGATGACAGCGTATTCATAATCTTCCGCGCTGAGCGCGGGCAGGGCAGCCGACGCGATCGCGAGTTCGTGCAGCCGGTCGACGTCGGCGTGCCTGCTCGCGGGGAAGGGGCGCACAACCTCGACGCGCGGCGGGTCGGGTTGTGGTTCTGGGCCGTAGCCCCAATCAGGCAACGCGGCGCGTGACATGGTCTTCGAGCACAGAGGCAACCGTGGAACCCAGCTCGGACGCGCTGGGCGCCACCGAGAGGCCGTAGGACATCATGATTTCCGCTTTCTCCGCCGCGCTGTCGCCCGCTGCCGAGATAATCGCGCCCGCGTGTCCCATGCGCCGTCCCTTGGGCGCCGTCAGACCGGCCACATAGCCGACGACGGGTTTCGTCATATGCTCGCTGACCCACTTCGCGGCCTCGGCTTCCTGCGGACCGCCAATCTCGCCGATCATCACGACAGCCTCGGTCTCGGGGTCCTGCTCGAACAGTTTCAGATGATCGAGGAACGAACTGCCGTTGATGGGATCGCCACCGATGCCGACGCTCGTCGTGACGCCGAGGCCGAGCGCATTGAGCTGCGCGGCGGCTTCATAGCCGAGCGTGCCCGAGCGCGACACGATGCCGATATTGCCGCGCCGGTAGATGTTGCCCGGCATGATGCCGAGCATCGCGCGTCCGGCGCTGATGATGCCCGCGCAGTTCGGGCCGACCACCATCGTGCGGGTTTCCTTCGGATAACGCAGCAGATAGCGTTTGACGCGCATCATGTCCTGTGCCGGGATGCCGTCGGTAATCACGCAGACGAGTTGCAGGCCGGCGTCGGCGGCTTCCATGATGGCGTCGGCACAGTAGGGCGGCGGCACGAACACGAGGCTCGCGGTGGCGCCCGTTTCGCGCACGGCGTCTTTCACGGTGTCGAACACGGGGCGTTCGAGATGAAGCTGTCCGCCCTTGCCCGGCGTGACGCCGCCGACCACGTTGGTGCCGTATTCGATCATCTCTTTTGCATGGAACGACGCCTTGTCGCCCGTGAAGCCCTGCACGATGACGCGGGTGTTTTCGTCGATCAGGATACTCATGTCCGTTCTCCTTATCTGGGGTTGCCGGCCTGGCGGGCGCGGTGCGCCTTGGAGGCCTCGACGGCCTTTTGCGCCGCTTCCAGCAGCGATTGCGCCGCGATGATGGGCAAGCCGCTTTCCTTGATGATGCGTCGTCCTTCTTCGACGTTGGTCCCCGCCAGACGCACGACGAGGGGCACTCTCAGGCCGCGGGCCGCCTGCACGACACCTTCGGCAACCCAGTCGCAGCGATTGATGCCGGCGAAAATATTGACGAGCACGGCCGAAACATTCTGGTCCGACAGCACGAGCCGAAACGCGGCCGCCACGCGCTCGGGCGATGCGCCGCCGCCGACGTCGAGGAAGTTCGCCGGCTCGCCGCCTGCGTACTTGATCGTGTCCATGGTGGCCATCGCGAGGCCGGCGCCGTTGATGATGCAGCCGATATCGCCGTCGAGCCCCACGTAGTTCAGCCCGAACTGCGCGGCTTCCGCTTCGCGCGGATCTTCCTGCGCCGCGTCGCGCATCTCGGACACGTGCGGGTGGCGGAACAGGCCGTTGTCGTCGAACGAAATCTTCGCGTCGAGGGCGATCACGCGGTCGTCATCGGTGACGACGAGGGGATTGATCTCGACCATCGTCGCGTCGAGGTCGCGAAACGCGCGATACGCGCCCATGATCGCGTTGACGGCGCGGCTCACCTGCTTGATGTTCAAGCCAAGGCCGAAGGCGATCTCGCGCGCCTGGAAGGGCTGCAAGCCAACGGCTGGCTCGACCACCGTCTGAAGAACGGCGCCCGGGTTGGTGCGCACCACTTCTTCGATATCCATGCCGCCCTGTGCGGAAGCGATCACGCGCACGCGTTCCGCCTTGCGGTCGAGCACGATGCCGAGATAGATCTCGCGCTCGAATTTCTCGGCAACCTCCACGTACACGCGCTCGACGACCTTGCCTTCCGGTCCCGTCTGGATCGTCACGAGCTGCTTGCCGAACAGCGCGGTCGCCGCCTCGTGCACATCGTGATAGGTCTCGCACAGCTTGATGCCGCCCGCCTTGCCGCGCGCGCCCGAATGAATCTGCGCCTTGACGGCCCAGTGCCAGCCGCCGAGTTCCGTGGCGCAGTAGACGGCCTGATCCGGCGTGTAGGCGACCGCGCCGCGCTGGATCGGCACGCCGAAGCCAGACAGCAGGTCTTTGGCCTGATACTCGTGAATGTCCATGTCGATGTCTCCGTTTGATTGCGTGGTTTGCGAACCGTCAGGTCACGAGATTGCGCGGTACGCCGCGCGCGAATGCCTCGATGTTCTCGATCAGCTGGTCGGCTAGCGACTGCATGGCGTCGTCGGACGCCCATGCAACGTGAGGTGTCAGGATGAAGTTGGGCAGATCGAGCTCGAGCAGCGGATTGCCCGCGACGGGCGGCTCCTGGCTCAGCACGTCGAAGCCTGCACCGGCGATCAGTCCTTCCTTGAGCGCCGTGGCGAGCGAGGCTTCGCACACCAGCCCGCCGCGCGCCGTGTTGATCAGCAGGCAGTTGCGCTTCATGCTGCGCAACTCGTCGAGCCCGATCAGGTTGCGCGTGGCAGGCGTGAGCGGCGCGTGCAGCGAGATCACGTCCGACGCGCGCAGCACCGTGTCGAGTTCGGCGTATTCGAGGCCAGGCACCCGCGCGCGCTGCGCGTCGTGAGCGGCGAACACCGGGCGCATGCCGAAGCCGCGCGCAATCTGCGCCGTGCCCTGGCCCAGCGCGCCGCCGCCGATGATGCCAAGCGTCGAGCCATGTAGATCGCGGATCTGATGGTCGAAGAAGCAGAACTGCTTGGTCTGCTGCCAGCGTCCGCTCAGCACGTCGTTGCGGTACGCGAGCAGATTGCGCCGCAACGCGAGGATCAGCGCGAACGTGTGCTCCGGAACCGCGTGGGATGCATAGCCGCGAATGTTGGCGACGGCGATGCCACGCTCGCGGCAGTACGCCGTATCGACGACGTCATAGCCCGTCGCCGCCACGGCAATCATCTTGATCGACGGGTGCCTGTCGAGCATGTCGGCTCGCAGCGGCACCTTGTTGGTGATCGCGATGGTGGCGCCTTCGAGTCGCCGCATGACCTCTTGTTCAGAGGTCGACGCGTACTGGACCCAGTGGTGGTCGAACGTTGGGCGCCGAACATCGGCATTCAGCGTGGAACGGTCGAGAAAAACGATTTCGTGTCGCATGGTGTCGTGCGTTCCGTAGTGTGGGCGGGAAGGATGCGACCCGCCGCGCCTGCTTCAGGCAGGCGCGTTCAGGCGGTCGCGCTCATAGAGCCGTGCTCATGCCGCTGTGTTCACGCATTTGCGGCGCGGCGCGCGACAGGCTCTGCCACCCGCTGCGTCGCGGTATGCGTCGCGGCCTGCGCACCCGGCGTGTGCGTGCGCCAGTACTGTCCGGCTGCGCCTACGCCGCTGCCTGGCCGCACGTCGATACCGGCATCGAGCATGGCCATTTCGGCGCCTGCAATCGCGCTCACCAGCATCAGCTCGTTCAGGTCGCCGAGGTGGCCGATGCGGAACACCTTGCCCGCGACCTTCGAGAGTCCCGCGCCGAGCGCGAGGTTGTAGCGGCGATAAGCGGTGTCGATGACCTGCGCGGCGTTGAATCCTTCCGGCACGACGATCGCGGACACCGTGTCGGAGTGCCACTTCGGCGCCTTCGCGCACACTTCGAGTCCCCAGCCTTCCGTGATGGCGGCGCGCACACCCGAAGCCAGGTAGTGATGCCGCGCGAACACGTTGTCGAGCCCTTCCTGGAACAGCAGGTCGAGCGCGGCCCGGAGCCCGTACAGCAGCGAAAGCGCAGGCGTGTACGGGAAATAGCCGGTGGCGTTGGTGCGTACCATGTCGGCGAGATCGAAGTAGCAGCGGCGCGATTTCGCGTGTCCGATCGTCTTCAGCGCCTTCTGGCTCACGCACAGGATGCCGAGGCCCGCCGGCAGCATCAGACCTTTCTGCGAGCCCGTCACGGCCAGATCGACGCCCCATTCGTCCATGCGGAAATCAATGCAGCCAATCGAGCTCACGCCGTCGACGAACAGCAAGGCCGGGTGGCCCGCCGCGTCCATTGCGCGGCGCAGTGCGCCGATATCGCTCGTCACGCCCGTCGCCGTTTCGTTGTGGCAGGCCAGAATGCCCTTGATGGTGTGCTGACGGTCCGCCTTCAGGATCTCGCCGATCCGCTCGACGGGCACGCCTTCGCCCCAATCGACGTCGAGAATTTCCACATCGAAGCCCAGGCGCTGCGCCATGTCGGCCCACAGATGGCTGAACTGGCCAAAGCGCGGCACCAGGACCCGGTCACCCGGCGACAACGTGTTGGTGAGCGCCGCTTCCCATGCGCCCGTACCCGACGACGGAAAAATAAAGGGCTGGCCTTCCGCCGTCCGGACGATCTTCTTCAGATCGGAGAGCAGGCCATGCGTGAGTTCGGGGAATTTCGTCGAACGGTGGTCTTCCATCGACACCACCATCGCGCGTTGCACGGCGTCGGGAACATTGGTCGGACCGGGGACGGCGAGAATGTTGCGTCCAGGGATGCGCGCGGCAGAAGTATTCGACATGGTTCGTCTCCTTGGGTGATGATCGTGATCTGTCGTTTGGATGATGTCGTTCGGGTGGTTCAGTGCGCGGCGTGACCGGCGGCCGTGCTGTCGTCCCGTGTCGCGGGCACGTTGTGGCGCGGTGCGTCGGGCGCGTCGCGATACACAGGGAACTTCGCGGTCAGTGCGAGCACGGCGTCCGCTGTGCGGCGGATCACGAGATCGTTGGCCGGTGCGTCGAGCACATCGGCCATCAGATGCGCAAGCTGTTGCGCTTCCGTTTCGCGCATGCCGCGTGTCGTGATAGCGGGCGAACCGATACGCACGCCGCTCGTGACAAAGGGCTTTTGCGGATCGTTCGGAATCGCGTTCTTGTTGACCGTGATGAAGGCGCGGCCAAGCGCGGCTTCCGCCTCTTTGCCCGTGACGTTTTTCGCGCGCAGGTCGACGAGGAACACGTGTGAATCCGTGCGGCCCGACACGATCCGCAAACCGCGTTGCTGGAGCGTCTGCGCCATCGTCCGGGCGTTGATAAGCACCTGTTGCTGGTACTGGCGAAACTCGTCGGTCATTGCTTCGCGCAGCGCGGCTGCCTTGCCCGCGATCACATGCATCAGCGGGCCGCCCTGGATGCCGGGGAAGATCGTGGAGTCGATTGCCTTCGCAGCCTGTGCGCCCGCGAGAATCATGCCGCCACGCGGACCGCGCAGCGTCTTGTGGGTGGTCGTCGTGACGTAGTCGGCGATGCCCACGGGGCTCGGGTACAGCCCCGCCGCCACGAGACCCGCATAATGCGCCATATCGACGAGCAACGACGCGCCGACGCTATCGGCGATCGCACGAAACCGCTGCCAGTCGATCACGAGCGAGTAGGCGGAAGCACCCGCAACGATCATGCGCGGCTTGTGAGTCTGCGCGAGTTGCTGGACCTGCTCGTAGTCGATTTCTTCCGTATCGGGATTGAGACCGTACGACACGGCATTGAACAGCTTGCCGCTCACGTTCACGGACGCGCCATGCGTGAGGTGTCCGCCGTGTGCGAGCGACATGCCGAGAATCGTGTCGCCCGGTTTCAGCACGGACAGATACACGGCCTGATTGGCCTGCGATCCCGAATGCGGCTGCACGTTTGCATACTCGGCATGGAACAACTGCTTCGCGCGATCGATGGCGAGCTGCTCGACCACGTCGACGTGTTCGCAGCCGCCGTAGTAGCGGCGGCCCGGATAACCTTCCGCGTACTTGTTGGTCAGCTGCGATCCCTGCGCTTCCAGCACGGCCGGCGACGCATAATTTTCGGATGCGATCAGCTCGATGTGATCCTGTTGACGCTGCGTTTCCGCCGAGATGGCCTGCCGCAATTCCGGGTCGGTGACGGCAATCGTGTTTTTGTAGCTGAACATGTATGAACCTCTCTTTAATGAACCAGACAGGCTGGACGTCGCTGCTCGTCCCCTCCGTATCCCCTTCGTATTCCTGTTGAACCGATGGTAGTGGCGTGCCGCCGAAAACACTCATTCGCGTTACTTATCCGATCCATAACCTTGCGTGTGAGCCTTGCCTGTCGGACCTCGCGCCTCGCGGAGTACCTCTTCTTGGGCATTGCGGACGCTTCCTCCGCTGGTACAGTTGAGGCGTGAAATCAAGGCGTTTTTGCCGCGTGCGTGGGAGGGTAGGGAGCGAGATGCTGCACCTGACATTGCGCCAGCTAAAGGTGTTCGAGGCGAGTGCGCGTCATCTGAGTTTTTCGCGCGCAGCGGAGGAGCTTCATCTGACGCAGCCCGGCGTGTCGTCGCAACTGAAGCAGCTCGAAACGGGCATCGGTATGCCGCTGTTCGAACAGGTCGGACGGCGCGTCTTCCTGACAGCGGCGGGCAAGGAGTTGTACAGCCATACGCGGCTGTTGCAGCAACAGTTGTCGCTTCTCGAAGCGTCGCTCGATCAGCTGCGCGACATGAAGCAGGGCAAGCTGAAGGTGTCGGTGGTGAGCGGGATGACCAACCCGCTCGCGCTTCAGTTGATCGCGAAGTTCACGCGGGCTTTTCCAGGCGTGAACGTGAGTCTCTCCGTCGGTAACAGAGAGTGCGTGCTGAACGAACTGGCGAACAACGAGACCGATCTCGCCATCATGGGGATGCCGCCCGAAGGGCAAGGTCTCGCTGCCGTGCGCGTGGCGAAGAATCCCCTCGTGATGATCGCGCCGCCCGATCACTCGCTCGTGCGCGAGCGCCGCATTGCGCTGGGCGCGCTCGAGCGCGAAACGTTTCTGGTGCGCGAATCCGGCTCCGGCACGCGCCGCGCGATGGAGCGCTTCTTTGCCGAGCACCGGACCAGCTTTCGGCCAGGCATGGAAGTGAGCAGCAACGAGGCTGTGAAATGGGCCGTGCAGGCGGGTATGGGCCTGTCAGTCGTGCCCCTCGCGACGATCATGGCCGAACTCGAAACCCTTCGGCTCAAGGTGCTCGATGTCGAGCACTTTCCGATCGTCCGGTATCTGTATCTGGTGCATCGCGAGAGCAAGCAGCTTTCGGCTGCCGCGTCGGCGTTCAGGGACAGTCTGATCAACGGAGCCCATGAGGCGGGTGAGCGGGTGTCGGGCGAATGATGAACGCGCTTGCGTGACGGATGGCTTTTAGCGCTTACCCAGCCAGCAATATTTCGCCCTTGCCTTGCACCGATACATCGCCGCGTAGCCGCCGTGGAGGTTGCGCACGCGACAACATGGCAAACGCGCCGCCTTCTCGCGCGAGCGTCGGCACCAGCAGCCGCCAGAATACGTCGATATCGCTGGCGTTTTCCGCGAAGCGTTGCGTTGCAGGCCACGCGGAATCGAGCAGCAGCAGCGAGCCGCGCCGCATTCCATACGCCGGATGTTCGCCGACACGGCCTGCAACGGCGATCGTCCCCGCGACCATGCGCGACGCCACGAACGCGCCCGCCGATCCGAATACGATCATCGTGCCGCGACGCATGCGGTCACCCAGACGCGCGCCCGCATCGCCATGAATCACGAGCGTGCCCCCGCGCATGCCGTCCATGTCGCCCGGCAGCGCGGCGCCTGCAAAATCCCCGGCATTGCCGCGAATCTCGACGCGGCCGCCCGATAGCTCACACGCGGCGAAGCTCCCGCAATGACCTTCGACGACGATCGTCCCCGCGCTCATCTGCGCGCCGAGAAAATCCCCTGCATTGCCATCGATGACGAGATGGCCCGCGTCCATGCGCGAGCCAAGCCGGTCGAAGCGTTGCATATCGCCCTCGAACCTGAGTTGAGGCAGGTCGAGCGATGCTTCATCAGCGATCTCGACAGCGAACAGATCGCCCACGTTGATCGGCTCGCTGCCGTGCCAAAGCGCCATCTTGCCGATTTCGACGGCGCTCAGCTCCGCGAGTCGCGCGGGCAGGAGTTCGCGCGCGTCGATGCGCAGGCTGGGCGCGTGCTTCAGACGTAACGTGATGCGCTTCATCGGTTCTCCGGCGCGTCGCACAGTTGATGCAGATGAAAGTGAAACGGCCCGAGCTTGCCGCCATAGTTGCCTGCTGAGATCCGCACCAGTCCCTTTTCCACGCCAGCGTCCGCGCCCGTCGCCGCTGCGATGCCGACACGCATGGCTTCAGCAACATCCCTATCGCTCAACCCGTCGATGACGATTTCGAGCACGCTCTGCACATCGCCCGTCAGTTCGGTGCGTAGTGCGAGTTCGCTGAGGCCAGGGCAGAACGCATCGTTGGTCGAGGCAGGCAGCGCCGAATATTTCGAGCCGACCTTCGAGCCCGAGCGCACGACGCCGCCCGGAAACGGCAGGATCACGTTCGGTACAGTGCGCATCGCGTCAACGGCCGTCTGCGCGGCAATGAGCGCCGCGTCGGTGTCGCGCGCAAGAAAGAGCAGGTTGCCGCCGCCGACGCCTTTGACGACGGCTGTCGTTTCCTCGGCGACGAATTCACCGTCCATCACGGGCACGCGCCAATAGCGCTTGCCGTCGATCAGCTTCGAAATCTGCCAGCCGTCGCCGAAGAAGCGCAGATTCTTGCCGAGCGCGATGGGCTCGCCATTCGCGATGCCGCCGAAAACGGCCGTCGTCGGGCATGTCAGCACGCACTGTCCGACGCGGCGCTCGACCTGTTTCGCAAGCTCCTTGCCGGACATCGAAAATAGCAGCAGGGCGAGGCCTGGCCGGCCGTCGGGTGTTTCGTCGGGTGACAGTTCGCGCTCGATGCCCGCTTCGCAACCGCATGCGATCACCGATGTCGCAAAGCCGGTCGCCGCGAGGGCTGCGTTGCGTGCCCAGGTGGCGTTACGCGCCGTCACGATCAGGCGCGTCGCTTTCATCGGAAACGCTTCGGCAAACGTGTCGTCGATCGCGACGCCGCGCACGCTGCGCGGTGCCGCCGGACGCTCGACTACAGGCGCCGCGCTCGAAGTGATATCGCTCATGACGGGGACTCCGCACGCTGTTGGCGATGTACGCCGCACGCTGCAGGCAGCAGACGCCCGCCGTTGCCGCACAGGCAGAGTTCATCGCGGCTGATGGGCGCGCGCCGCATGTTGGTCGCGAGATAGGCGTCACCGTACTCCTCGACCACCTTTTCGATCGAGCGGTCGAATTCGGGTTCGACATAGTGCGTGCCGCCCACTGGCGTCGCGACGATGCGGCCGTCGCGCGCGACCAGTTCCCCGTCCTTGAACACATAGACGGGCGCGCGGAACATCGCTTCGCGGTCGGCATGCTCGCGGTACACGGCGATATCGGCGGCCGCGCCCGCATCGAGCCGGCCACGATCTTTGAGCCCAAGCAGCCGGGCGGGCGCGGCGCGGGTCAGGATGGCGATCTCGTTGAGGTCGAGTTCCCGTTTCAGGCTGGCAAGCGGCGATTGCGCGGCAACGTCGGGATGGAGCTTTGCCAGCTGTTCGTCGCGGAACGATTTGTCCATCAGCAGGCGGATCAGATGGGGATAGCTCGTGAACGGGCCGCCGTTCGGATGATCGGTCGTGAGCGTGATTTGCCAGGGGTTGTTCACCAGCAGGAAAAGCTCCAGGCCGATCGTCCACTGCAGCGCGTTGACGTAGCTGGTTTCACGGTAGCGAAACGGGACCACGCCGCAGCCCGCATCGCATTCGATATCGCCCGCGATCCATTTGCGCGGCGACGCGAAGGCGGCCTGCTTGACCTGCTTCATGATGTCGCCCGACGCCGTCACCGTCTGACCGAACATGATCTGGCCGACGTCGATCGAGATGTTCGGGTTCGCGTTGACGGCCTCCGCGATCCGGTGCGCCGCCGACGAAAACTTCCGGGGACCGTCGTTGCCGTAGCTGTGAAACTGAATGTGCGTGAGATGGCCGGGCAGACCTTCGAGCGCATCGATGGTGGCAAGCGTCGAATCAATATTGCCTGGCACGCCCAGATTGCTTGCGTGAATATGCAGCGGGTGCGGCACGCCGAGATCGGTGAGCGCGCGCGAGAGCACATGCAGCACGTCGCGAGGCGTGATGCCGTAGTGCGTATGGTGCTCGTCGACATCGAGACTGCGCTGGTTGAACTTGAATGCCGAAATGCCGCCGGGATTGACAACCTTCACGCCAAGCGCGCGGGTCGCGTGAATCGACCATCCGACATAGTCGCGCAGGCGTTCGTAGTCGGTTTGCCCGGCCAGCATGCGCAAGAACAATTCGTCGTTGCCGAGCATCACGTAGGCGCCGTGATCGATGATCGGCGTGTCGCCCATTTCGAGGTGCGTGTGGCGCGCATTCGATGCGATCATCGCCGGCTCGAATGCCGCCGTGTAACCCATCTCAGCGTAACGGTAGCCCGTCGCGAGCGTACCCGGCGTGCAGTCGCCGCACGAGGCGAGTTCGAGTGGATTGTCGGAAGCGCGGCGGCCGCGATGATCCTCCGGCATCAGCAGGCGCGCGAGATTGACCTTGCCGCCGCCGATATGCGAATGCATGTCGATGCCACCCGCCATGATGACCATGCCCGAGGCGTCGTATTCGCAATCGACGGATTCCTGTTCGGGCAGGTCGACGATCCGGCCGTCACGCACGCAGATGTCGCTGATCTGCCCGGCGATGCGTGAGGCGGGGTCGTACACGCGGCCACCGCGCAACCGGAACGTGCTCATCGGGCGGGCTCCTTTGCGGTTGATTGTGCGGTTGATTGCGCGTTTGAATGCGGTGCCGCCAGCGCATGCGCGATCTGCGCGGCCACATGCGCGACGGTGGGTAAGCTGTCCTCATACACGGGCACGAGCGGCAGCACGACGCCGCCGTCCGTGCGGAACAGATGACCGGCGGAACCAATGCCGGGCGTCGAGACGGGCATGAAGAGCGTCGGCCCGTGGCGATCCGTGGACGATGCCGCGAGGCCGGGATGACCCAGCACGATCGTCGGCATGCCGGTCTGTGGCGGCGGCAGGTCGGCGCCGAAGCTTGCGACCCACACGAGAGCATCGACAGCACGCTCGTCGAGCAACCGCTGTGTGTCATAGCGATGCGGATCGTGTTCGAGACCGGTTCGATGCACGCCCGTGCGAAGGGGTAGACCGGACATCCACGTGAGCGTCTGGTTGACGGTCGCGGCGCCGTCGTCTCCGCCGAGCGCGAGGCAGCCTGCGCGGGTCTTCAGGTTGATCGACTTGGTCAGACGGTCGAGCCCTTCGACCAGCAGCGTCGCATGGCTGCCAGGCAAATCGGCCGTGCTCCAGACGAGCGTGACGTAACGCGCCGCGAGCATGTGCGCGGCCAGCGATTCGAGTGCAGGCGCATTGCCGGGCATCGGCTGGCCTTTCAGAAGCGAATCGATCCGCGCGTTCAGCAGCGCAATGGTCTCGTACAGATCGCCCTGCAACGGGATGGCGCGTTGCGAAACCGTGCCGGGCTGCGCCATAGATTCGAGGTTCGCGTCGATCTCGCTGCCGACGAAGATCACGTCGCGCCGGGCCGGGCCTGTTGCATCGGCCGGCTTAGCGCCGACCCCGCACCGTTTGAAGAACGCCGGGTATCTGGTAGTGGGTGTTGACGCGAAACAGACGATGAGATCCGAGCGCGCGCGCACTTCGGAAAGCGTGGTCGTGAACGCGCCGCGGTCCTGCATCGCCGTCAGGCCGTGCATCAGCGAGCGGCCGTGGGCGTGATCGATGATGGCGGCGCTCGCGTTGGCAAGGCGATACAGCGCTCGCGTGCCGGCCACGTCGGTGGCCATGCCCGAGAATAACGGTTGCTTCGCTTGCGCGAGCCATCGGGCCGCGAGGCCAATGGCATCGTCGAATGCGATCGGCTTGCCGTCGTGCATCGGCTGTGCGTGTGCGGGACGCGCGCTGAACTGCGCGAGGGCCCGCGTCGCACGCGGACAGTCGGTGCCCGTCAAGGTCAACGTCTCGCCGGCCGCGATCGAAAGACGATCGCATAACAGCGGGCAGAACGGACACGTCCAGGACGTAGGGGAACTGATAGAGGTCATGTCCGGCTATCAGCAACTCATATGCCATCCGTTGTGGTTCTGCGAAGAGCCTTCGCTTTACCGGACAAACGCGAATTGCGCGGCATGCATGCGCGGCGCGTATTCGATGTGTTTTGCGCCGCGTGCGATGCAGACTGTCACGCGTCGTTCGTTCACGCCTGACTCAATACCGTGGACGCCATTGCTCGCACGCACCGCATCGATCGATGGCATGGAACATGAATACGGCAGATGGGAAGCGCAATCACCTGCACGGGAAGCGAGCGATGAAAAGGATCCTGTTATACGAATATCTCAGCGCCGATGGCTGCGTGGACGAATGGATCGCGCCGGAACTGCGGATGCAGGGCAGGGTGATGCGCGATGCCGTCGCACGTGATCTGGCTCGTTCAGGCCATATCGCGCTGACCTGCGTCGCGGGTCATGACGAAGTCCGTGACGCAGCGGATACGTCGGGCGCAATCGAATGGTGTCCCGCGCCGTTTGCGATTCCGCCGACGCGCTTCATCGCAGCCGAAGCGCGCCGTCACGACGCCGTATGGGTGATCGCGCCGGAGACGGGCGGCGTGCTGAGCGCGCTATGCGAAGCCGTCGGACCTGACCGATGGATCGGCTGCGACGCGGCGGCCGTGCGCATCGCGAGCAGCAAACGCCGCACGGCGCGGTATCTCGCTCTGGCCGGCATCGCCACGCCGCGCGCGTGGTCGGTGGACACGCCGCTCGAACCCGCGTGTCACGCGAGCGCCTGGGTCGTGAAGCCCGACGATGGCGCGGGCGCCGTCGATACCCGCGTCTTTCACGACTACCGGATGGCGGAATATGTGTTCCTGCGTCGCGCCGCTGCGGACGAACGCGTGACGCTGGAAGAATGGATCAGCGGCGATGCACTCAGCCTCTCGCTGCTTTGCACGCGAGGCCACGCGGAGCTGCTCAGCATCAACCGGCAACATATCGGCGTGCGTGACGGCCAGCTTGCCTATGAAGGACTGACGGCGAACGCGATACCTCTGTCGAGCGAAATGGCTGGGACGTGCCGCTCGCTCGCTGCCCGCGTGGCGCGTGCGCTTCCGGGCCTGGCCGGTTTCGTGGGCATCGATTTCGTGTGGCATCCGGAACGCGGTCCCGTCGTGATCGAAGTCAATCCGCGCGTGACGTGCGCTTACCCGGCGCTTGCCGGCGCGGTGGAATCCAATATCGCAGCAAGCATCGTCGCGCAGCACTTCGATCTGGACGACGACTTCAACCGGAGGCGCTATGCCGCGTGATCTCGTGATCGGCTGGGACATCGGCGGCGCGCATGTGAAGGCAGCACGCATCGAGGCGGGGCGCGTATCCGATGTGATGCAATGGGTCTGCCCGCTCTGGCAGGGCATGGCGCACCTCGACGCCGTATTCGAAGCAGCGGTGCAGCGTTGGCCCGATCACGGTGATGCCGAGCATGCCGTGACGATGAGCGGCGAGATGGCGGACATCTTTTCCAACCGTGAGGCGGGCGTCGCCGCGCTCGCGGGCAGACTGGCGAGCCGCTTCGGGCGAGACGCTTCGTTCTATGCCGGCCGGTCAGGATGGCAGCCGCACGAATCCGTTCTCGAATACTGGGCCGATGTGGCGTCCGCGAACTGGCATGCGACGGCGGCACTGATTGCTTCGCGTGTACCCGCCGCCGTGCTCGTCGACATCGGCAGCACGACCACGGATTTCATTGCGATCCGCGAAGGCGTGCTCGCTTCGCGCGGGATGGATGACGCGGGGCGGCTCAGGTCCGGCGAGCTTGTTTATCAGGGTGTCGTGCGTACGCCGCTGTGCGCGCTCTCGCAGCGCATCCGCTTTCGCGGCGAACAGCACAACGTGATGAACGAACTGTTTGCCACGACGGCCGACGTCTACCGTCTGACGGGCGAACTCGACCCGCTGCATGACCAGCATCCCACGGCCGACGGCGGCGCGAAGGATCGCATGGCGAGCTGCCAGCGTCTCGCACGCATGATCGGGCGCGATGCGCGCGATGCATCGATGGCCGACTGGGAGAGCTTCGCTCGCGAATGGCGCAAAGCACAGCTTGCGCATCTGTCGACGAATCTCGCCCAGGTGCTCGGGCGTGTCGGGCTGGGGCACGATGTGGTGCTGGTGTCGGCGGGCTGCGGTGCGTTCCTCGCGGATGAACTCGCGGCGCAGTTCGGGCGCGATGTGATCGCCTTCTCGTCGCTAACGAAAGCAGACGGAACAACTGCTGGCTGGGCGCAGGTCTGTGCGCCAGCCGTCGCTGTCGCCCTTCTGCGCGTCGACGAAGCGCACATGGCCGACGCAACGGTCTGAACAACTATCATCTCCGCACACGGAGCGCCTATGTGGGTGGTGAAGATTGGCGGCAGTCTGAGCCGTGACCCGTTGCTCAAAGAATGGCTGCAGCATCTGAGCGAATTCGGCGGTGGACGGGTCGTGATCGTGCCGGGCGGTGGCGAATTTGCCGACCAGGCACGCGAGCACCAGGCCGTCTGGCGTTTCGACGATGTCGCCGCGCACAACATGGCCGTGCTTGGGATGGCGCAATACGCGCTGATGATGCAGGGCCTGTGCCGTCGTCTTGTGATCGCCGCGACGGATGCGCAGATTCGCGACGCGTTGCGCGCCGGGCGCGTCGCCGTATGGGCGCCGCTCGACCTGCTGTTTCAGGAACCCAACCGGCTGACCACGTGGGATGTCAGCTCGGACAGTCTCGCCGCATGGCTCGCCAACCGGCTGAACGCCGAGCGGCTCGTGGTCGTAAAGTCCTGTGAGGTCGAACCGACGCGCACGATCGAAGCCTATGCGGCGCAGGGCATCGTCGATGGCTCGTTCGCCGGCTTCACGCGCGACGCGCCGTATCCCGTCGACATCGTGAACCGGAACGACGGGTCGCGCGTGCGCGACCGCCTGCTTCACGCGACGGCCGACTGAGCCCGTACCTCGAAGCCGGTATCGTTGGCCGCGCGCGCGGAGCCCAGGAGTTGCGCGCGCAGATCGCGCACGCGTGCCGCATTGAGCCGGCCGGTGCGCGACCCGTCGCACAGCGCCGTCCGGAAACCGGCGATGTCGGGACCGAGCGCGCGGATCAACGGCACGTGCTTGCTGAGCAGCGCGCCCGCCAGCCCCGCCATCACGTTGTGGACGCGCGCGATTTGCACCATGCTGTCGAGCACGGCAAGCGGGACGCATTGAAACAGATCACCGCGGCGCTTACTGGCCGTATCCACCATCACGCCCGCAAAACGCAGTTCGCATGCCTGTTCGACGATCCGCAGATCGAGGCCGTTATCCACCAGCAGCACGGGGATCATATTCCAGTGCAGGCTTCGCATATACGTGAGGCTCCGGAGCGCGAGATCGAACGAAGCGCTATCGGCCGGCATGCCTGCTTTCACATAATCGACCCCGCAGCGTCCGACCTGAGACGCGCGATATTCGAGCGATGCGTGGTCTCCCGGACGCAGATCACCGACGGCGGCGCTGATGGGCAGACCGGGATGCTCGGCGCGCAGCGACTGCACGACGTGCGCGATCCGGGGCGCTGCGACGGCGCCGAGCGCGCCCGCGCCAGGCTCCTTCAGATCGATCAGATCCGCGCCGGCCTGAGCGGCGTCGCGCGCCTCGTCGAGGTCGCGCACACTGGCGAGCATACGAATCATAGGGCCTCCTCTGGAAAGACTTGAGCGGTGGCAGCCGACCGCACGTAAAAGACATCGACCGCTTCCATCAGCCACTGCCAGGCCTGCTGTTCGCTCGGGCCAGCCGTCTTGTCGATGGCGATGGAGAGGTACGCGATTTCCGATTCCACTTTCTCGCGCGGCAGCATGGAGAGCCGGCTGACCAGCACCGCGCCTTCGATGACAGCGGCCTGCGCGCGGTTAAATCCGGTGAACGGCGCATCCGTGCACATGGCGACGCGTTCCATGACCAGCGTGGGGCGTTGCGGATCGCCGCCGACCGAGACGAGACGCAGTTCAGCGTGCGCGAGCGTGTCGGCGAGCCGCACGCATGGCACGTGATGGACAGGCAGCGTAGACCACGTACGGCGGCCTGTGACGCAGCCGGCAAACACGCGTACGTCGGTCGTAAAGTTGACGACGGCACAGCCCGTCGCAACGATGTTTGCGAATGTCGCGGACGGCAGAAACGGCATCAGGATGAACGTGTCGCCCTCATGGCGCACGCCCATCGGCGCGCTATGCGGCTCGCCGCCGGGCGATACCGTCGTGACTATGGTTTCGTGGATCATCGTCAGGCTTCCTTTCTGCGTGTCGTGCCGGGGGCGCATTGCGCAAGCAGATCGCTCGCGCCGCGCTCGCTCGCGCATCCCCATTCCAGCGGCTGATCCTGGCTATAGCGCTTCCCAAGCCGCCAGGCGAGTTCGGCGCGCGCGAGTTCGACACCCATGTAGAACGCGTGCGCGCCGTCTGCTTCCAGATGAAGATGCGGCCACAGAGCGAACGCATCCGTGGCGAGATGATGGCCGTCGCGGTTGTACACGTGCATGCCTTGAGTCGATACCTGCACGCGGAAGTTTGGGTCGCGGATCGCCGCTGCCGTCGCCGCGATCTCTTCGGGCGTATCGGGGAAAGGGCGCTTGGCGTGCACCGTCATCAACTGGTCGGTGAGGCCTTTGGGCAGCGTCTGGAGTTCGCGGGCCGCGTACATCATGCGTCGGGCGACGTCGGCTTCGCGTATCGCGCAGCGCGCATGGCCGCTCACTTGCGTGGTGAGAATGCCCGCGATGTTCAGTTCAACGCCGATGCCGAGCAGGATCGCGTGGATGCCGCTGGTGTCGGCTTCCGTGAGTTCCGTGACGTTGCCCGTGCCCATCAGCAGCGGCGCGTCGGGATAGCGTTCACGCAGCCGCTGATAGCGTGTGAGCGATTTCAAAAGCCCGAAGGGCAGCGGGTCGAGTATCGGGTCGGCGAGAAAGGGCCGGCCCTGTTGCACCATCATGTCGATGGCGTCGTGTAACGATGCTTCGTCGCCGGGCTTGCGCGGAATCAGCACGGGTGTCGAGCCGACTTCGTTGAGGACCCAGAGGGTGTCGGCTGTCAGGCTCAGCAAAAAGTCCGCGCCTGCGCGGCCGCCGCGCACCAGTTCCTTCACATCCATCGAGTCCACGCTGACCTTGAACCCTTGTGCCTTCAGCGCATGGACGGCATCGGCGAGATGCGGGAACGGCGTGGACGGCAGACAGCCGAGGTCGATCACGTCGGCACCGTCGGCCCGTAGCTGCGCTGCGCGCGCGCAGATGGCATCGACGCTTAGGCGCGGCGCATCGACGATCTCCGCGAAAATCGCGATATCGTGTTTCGACAGGTCCACGGGGCGTGCCGTGCAATCGAACCATGCGGGGAGATCCTTCAGCTCTTCGGGGCCGCGCTGCACGGGGATGCCGTAGTGCGCGGACAGCGCGTCGAGATCGCCGCGGCATCGGCCGGGAACGATCAAGCGGTCGGCAGCAATAGGGGCAGCGACGCGGCGGCGGATCATATCCGCTGTCATGAGCGCCGCGACCTGAAGGCCGATCTCCCGAATCTCCCAGCTGAATGGCGCGGGCGCGAGACTGCGCAACACGCGCTCCAGTCCGGGTTGCGCAAGGCGGCCGGTGAGGAAGACGATATGGTCCATCAGGCGCTCGCGCAGCACGAGTCGGGTGCGCCCGCCGGGATGCGAATGTCGGCGATGCGTGCGTCGAGCGCGGCGCGCAGTTCGTCGAGCGAGCACACGACGTGGCAATGATCGATCTGCCTCAAGCGTGCCACGTTGTCGAGTTCGATATTGCGTGGCCGCAGTTCTACCCAGTCGAGCGGACTCTTCGTGACGACGACAGGCTGGGTATCGCATGCGAACACGATGCCCGGGATGCCCAGCTTGCCCGCCTGCGCGAACATGTTGGTCGGCAGCGTATCGGAGATGCCGAACGCGCATTTGGCGACGGTGTTGCTGGTGGCGGGCGCGACGACGACCGTGTGATAGCGCGTCTCGTCGTACAGCATCCCGACGGGCACGGCGCTCGCGCTGTTGTCGCGGAATACCCGGAAGCGCTGCTTGAGTTGCGCGAGGTCGATCTGGTACAGCGGCAGTACCTCTTGCGCAGCGCGCGACAGGAACAGATCGACGTGCGGCAGAAGCGTGGCCGCAATCTCCAGCGATTCGACCAGCCCATGACCGGAGCCCGTCACCGCCCACGCAAAACGGGCTGGAGCGGTGTCGAGGTCGTAGGGCAAGGAGCGCGTGTGGGTCATGGTCGGTCCGGCAGCCAGGTTGTTCAGTTTGCGATACATATTGCGACCCCTCGTCATCAACCTCTTGCCATGTGACGCGCTGCCTTGCCAGCCGGGACTCGCGCCTGATGTGGCGGCGTGGCCTGCTTGCGCGATGCGCGTGGGTTCCTGCGAGGGCGTTCATGCCAATCGCTTGCGACATTCGTGCCTGGGCCGCTTCTTGCATGAGAACACGCGACGGACCGTCTATGAGGAACCCCAATGAACGTGATCGACAGGAATGTGATTGAGCGGCCGCATCTCGCTTCATCCGAGATGGACCTCATCTTTATCGAAGGCTTTGAGGGCGAGACGGTGATCGGCATCGACCCTGACGAACTGCATGACCGGCAACCCGTGCGCATCGATCTGTGGGCAGGCGTGCCGCACAGTCACGCGTGCGACACCGACCGGATCGGCGATACGATCGATTACAGCAAGGTGCACGCTGCGTTGGAATCGCTACTCGCCGCGCACAAGATGCAATTGCTGGAGGCGCTGGCGGAGTCGGTCGCGCAGATGCTGCTCGTCGACTTTGGCGCGCACTGGGTGCGCGTAACGCTTGCGAAGCCGAACAAGTTCACGAACGTGAAAGCGGTGGGCGTGACGATTGAACGGACTGTGCGGTGGCCGTGAGCACTGCATGCGCTGGCTGCGCGTGCCCGCACCTACATGCAGCTTTCGGCTGGCGTGCAGGAAACGCGCAGTAGTGACGGGTCGAGGCATGCAGCCGCAAACAGCGTCGCGACCGTGAGATCCGCGGTCGTGCCCGGATTGATACCGCCGCGTTTCAGCGTGTTGTCCCATGCGGCGAGTTCGACGGGGTCCGGCTCGGTCTGAGCATGCCACACGCGAGCATCGTGGCTGACCTGCCGCGCAAGCGCGATCCCATGCTTGCGCGCGATATGCGAGTCGGGCCAGTGCGATAGAAAGCCAAGCCAGGTTCTGAGCACTGCTCGCAACAGACGCGGTTGATCTACGGGGCCAACGTCCAATGCTGCGCGAAACTGCGTGAGCCCAAATCCAAGCACATCGGCGAAGCCATCCGCGTATTGCCGCGCGATGCTGTCGCGGTCGCTCGCGAGCGTCATCGCGCTGAGCAGATCAACCGTCGGTTCGGTGCCGACGTTCTGGCTGGGCGCGTCGCCGAGACCGCCCGGATTGGCGAGCGCAATCGCACGATAGGCGGCGCATGCGTCCGCGATATCCAGACGGGAGAGGGTAGCCTGTATCGCGAGGCGGGCATCGTGCGCGGTGGGTGTTGCATGCACCGGCTGCATCGCTTCGAACGCGTGCGCGAGCGGCGCGCACAGCAACACGATACCCAGATTGGTATTGCACCCGGCGGCGCCCGTCGAAAGACTCATCGCGCGTTCGATCCGCTCACCCACCGAAGTACCTCGGCCCGTCAACGCAGCACGAGCCGCTTGTGCGCTGGCGATGAAAAGGTCGGCCGTCATTCTGTGGCCGGGCGCACCGAAGCTGACGTTGCCGGGTTTCGCGCAGGCGACATCGAGCGTGCACGCCCACACGAACGCTTCCTCGATCAGATGCGGGCGGGCATCGAACATCACGCGACTTCCTTGACGTGGCTTGCTTGATCCGCAAGCGCCATCCGGCGATTCAACAGGTCATCGACGATACAGCCCGCGATATCGAACGGCGTCACCGTTTGCAGCCCGCGCCACGCCGCGACGCCATTGACTTCGATGACGGTCGCGCCGTATGGATTGTCTTCACACGGAATCAGGTCGACGCCTGCGTAGTCGAGTCCGAGCGCGGCGCTGGCGCGTTCGGCGAGCGTGGCGAGCGGTTCGTCGAGTTCGGCCGCTTCGCAGTGCGCGCCTTGCGCGACGTTATGCACCCAATGCTCGCTGACCCTGCGCATGGCAGTCACGGCCTTACCGCCGATCACCATCACGCGCCAGTCATAGCCGGGTGTGCTGATGGGCTTCACCAGACGCTGCAAATACGCGAGCTGCCCATACGCTTTCAGTGCAGGCAGCGGTTCACAACCCTCGCTATTCGCGCCGATCCGTGCAATGCCTTTGCCTTGCGAGCCGAATAGCGGCTTTATCACGAGATCATGACCGCTGGCGCTTTCGCGCATCAGCACGCGTTGTGCGAACGGGGCGGATTCTGTGACCCAGGTCGGCGGCGTCGGAATGCCCGCCCGATGCAGCAGAAACGTGGTCATCGATTTGTCGACGCTTCGTTCGATCGCGCGCGCATCGTTGTAGACAGGCACGCCGAGTTCCCGCAGCGCGTGCAGGATGCCAAGCCGCACGGTGACCTGTTCGAACGTTCCACCCGCGATGCCGCGCACGATGACGGCATCAGGCAGCCCGCGCCCATAGCCCGGAATCGCGAGTCCGTGCGGTGCATGCGTGGTGTCGAAGCGGCAATCGGCAAGATCGATGCAGCGGCCCGTCGCGCCGCGTGCGCGCAGTGCGCGCTTGAGGCGAGACGTATGCCAGCCGGTTTCGTCCGTCATGATCGCGACGGCGAGCGCGGTGCCTGTCATCTCAGACCTCTTCGAGCCAGAGCGGACGCAGAAGATCGAAACGCGTTGTGCCCGCGTGAAAGGTGCGCCCCGTGACGAGATTGCTCACCCAGACTTCGGCGGGCGCGAAGAGTGCGGGATCGATCTTGTAGAAATCGTATTCGTACTCCTTGAATACATCCGCAAACGGGCGGCCAAAGTCTTTCGACGCCGACGAGGGCAGCGCGCGCGCAAGCTCGCGGGCGGCTTCGTCACTGCCCGTCACGGTGAGATGGACACGGCCTCCGTACAGGATGGCATCGTTGGTGCGGCCCATGGCTTCGACGGGGTCCTGGGCGGGCGGCGGCAACGGCGCGCTGGCGGAACCTTCACCAATGTCGTTGAGCGCGAAACCCAGTTCATGCGCCTTGTGCAGCGCGACTTCGAGTGCGCGCGCGACCACTTGCGTGGTGCCTGCGCGGCTCGCTGTCGGCGTGAGAATCAGCGTGAGATTGCGCGGCTGCAGCTTGCAGTCGCGCAGGATCTTCTCGATGACGACTGCGGGTGGCGCGCGGTCCACTTCGAGCACGAGACAGCCCGTCGCCACGACGTCGCGATAAGCCAGTTCATCGAAAAGCGCTTCCTTGCAGGCGAGCGCGCGCGCCGGTCCCGAGCCGAGCGCAAAGAACTTCTTGCCGTCCGTTTCCTCCTTGCTGGCCGCGAGACTCCAGCCCGCGTACTGCGAGGCGAGGCAGGCCAGCACGGGTTGCGCACTGGCGATGTCGACGAAGGTCGGCCATTCGTCCGCCGCGTTGCGTGACGCGGCGGCACGCAGCGTGACCCGGCCCAGGCCGCCCATGCATATTTCGCCGATCGCGATACCGGCGGCGACGCTGCCGGGCGTGTCGATACCGGCATCGACGATCGTGACACCGTGTGCATCGCGCCGGACTGCGATGCCCAGTTCCGCGTGCCGCTCCAGCAGACTGGCGATCAAAGGCTGCACCAGTGTGTTGACGCTCAGGGTCGAACAGGACGCTGCCGCCGATGTCGAAACATCAGCGAGGGAGGATGAGGTCTGCATGGCCAGGTTTCCTGGTGGTGTCGATGGAGGCGATGGTTGCCGCGCGGGCGGCGAGTTCTGCGCGCACGGTGGCCGTCTGGGTGCCGTGCGCACAGACAGCCGATACGCTGCACAACGGCGCGCCTGCCGCAATGAAACTGCCGGTGACGGGGATATCGTGGCACCAGCCGAGATTCAACGCGCGCTGGACGAATTCGGGCGACACCGTGCGGTCGCGATCGGCGAAGACGATCTGCTCCCCGCATAGCGATGCCGTCTGCGCGGCGGCGCTCGACATGTCGACGTCGAGTGATGCGCCTGCGCACGCACGCACATGCAGCGACAGTAGCGAACGATTGGAGCCGCGCTCATACAGGGACATCGTGGCCGACGGCCTCGCGTTGACTTCGAGCACGAAGCAACGCTCGCCATCGATAATGAAGTCGAGGCTGTTGAGCCCCTTGAGCCGCGTGCGCGAAACGATTGCATTCACGGCGACTGTGATCTGCTGGCGAACGGGATCAGGCACGTCGACAGGACCGATTGCGCCGCCATAAACGAACGGCTGCCCGCCATGCGGAACGATCAGTTGTTCGTTGAACCCGATGATCGTGGCCTTGCGTGTATCGGCAATGAAAAGCGCCGACATCGAACGGCCAGGCTGATGACGCTGAAAATACCGGCCACCGCGCGATGCGTCGGTTGCATGCCACTGCGCGGCATGGCGAATATGCATGCCGCCCGTCCCATTGGCATCCTTTTCGAGCCAACCCGCCACGTCGACAGGCGCTTGCAACTGCATCTCGGGATGAGGGATCCCTGCATCGTCCAGCAGCGCAAAGAATCGCGCCGGGTCGCGCACGGCATCATACGATT
The DNA here is from genome assembly GCF_046534875.1 of Paraburkholderia sp. SIMBA_054. Taxonomy (NCBI): domain Bacteria; kingdom Pseudomonadati; phylum Pseudomonadota; class Betaproteobacteria; order Burkholderiales; family Burkholderiaceae; genus Paraburkholderia; species Paraburkholderia sp. SIMBA_054. The sequence continues at coordinate 98,384 of NZ_JAWRXV010000020.1, forward strand.
CACGAGTATTACCGATCGTTGCAAGTGCGACGCGCCTGTCGTCGAGCAGATCGCGATGCGCTTCGAAACCCGCACCTGCGATCCAGCCAATCACATTCGGCGTTCGACTTGCGGCGTCGAGCGCTTCGCGTGTGCGCTGCGGATCGATCGACAACGACGCCGCGTCGCCGATGGAATGCCACATACCCGACGCGCGCCGCGTGTCAGTGTCGCCGAACAGATCCAGCACGATCACGCGCCAGCCCGCGCGCAGCGCCGATTCGGCCAGCATGCGCGCGCACAGCGCGGCAACCACGACGACAGGGGGCGACATGATGCCCTCAGGCCGTGGCGAGCGACGAGCGCTCGGTGACCACGCGGCGGGCCATGTCGAGCGCGTCGTCGAAGCCCAGATAGACCTTCTCTTTCGCGGCAAGCATCTGCATAAAGAGCCGCTGCTGCACTTCGTACTTGACGTTGCCGATCGCGAGCGCGCCGATGCCGAGCGCGTCGTGCTGACCGACGCGCTTGCCGTTGTCCATCACGCCGACGCCTGCGATCCCTGCGGGCGGCACGGCGTTCACATCGGCGGCCACGAGCAGGCGGGCAGCGCGGTTCACCTGCTGCGCGCTCATCACTTCGACACCAGCGGCGGCCGTGGCGAATACGACGTCGACGGAACTCAAGGTTGCGTCGAGCGCGTCCGCGCTGCTAGCGTCCGCGCCTTCGAGTTGCGCGCCAAAGCGCGCGCTGGCACGCTCGCATGCGTCGCGCGCGGCATCGAGCCCGCGGCTGCTGGCCAGCGCGACGCGCGCGCCTGCCTGCGCGGCGAGCATGCCGGCGATGAGCCCCACGGGTCCCGTTCCACCGAAGACGAGAATGCGCTTGCCGTCCAAACCCGTGTCGAAGGTGCTGCGCAATTGCCATTCGACACTCGCGACGAGCGCCGCCGCGGTTGTGAACGATCCGCTCGGGTCGGCGAACACGGAGACTTCGAACGGCGGCACCATGGCCTCGCGCGACAGGCGCAGCATGTCCACGGCCAGCATCACATCGCGTCCGCCGATAAAGATGCCCGTATGCGCGACCCCTTTGGGACCGCGCGAGAAAATGGCATCCTGGGTCAGCGGTCCGATCATCCTGGCATCGACGTCGGTGTACGGCACGACGACCTGATATCCGGCATCGACGGCCATGTTCACATCGAACGGGCTCATCTGCCGGCCGGGCGTAAACATGTGGAGAATGTGTTGGCGTTCCATGTTTCCTCGTCAAACAGGGTGGATCAATCCTGGGCCGACGCCCAGGTGACAGTGGCCCCCGAGTTGAGTCCGCTGACTATCTCGACTCGCAGCCCGGGGTCGATCGCCGCCGCCTCGCGCGCCGAGCGCAAGGCGTGTTCGGCTTCTTCCTGCGATTCCATGATGGCGAAGCCCGTCGGCCCCCACGAACTCTGACCCACGCCCGCGCAGTAGCGCGCGCCGATCCAGTCGAGTACCCGCCCGACTGCGGGGCTCGTATAGATACCGCCTTGCGACTTGGCGAAGTAACGGCCGATGCCGTCCTGCAGCGCGCTCACGCCTTGCGCGAACGGCGCGAACTCGCGTTCCGCGACGGCGGGCAGGATTTGCATCAAGGTCAGGTGACAGGCGTGCGCAGCGAGCGCCTGGGGAAACGGCGGCAAGGCGGCGAGCGCCTGGTGTTCGGCCGGCCCCGAGAGCCCGCTGCGCGATTCGTCGAACACGAGCATCACGCGCCACGAAGACGGGAAGTCGAATCGCGAGAGGACGGGCGGCAGCACACCCGGCCCGCGAGGACCGCCATCGACGATCAGACCGCCGCGTTCGAACCCGGCGATACCCACGCCCGAGCGCGCGCCGCGCGCGAGCGCGGGTGCCAGTTGTGTTGCGCTCAGGTCGAGCCCATGCAGGCGAGCAAACGCGTGCCCGACAGTGAGCGCGAGCTGCGTGCCGGAGCCGAGGCCCGCATGCGCGGGCAACGTACGCCGTAGCCGCACGTCGATGGGCGCATCGTTGCCCGTCAGATTGCGCAGCGTCTCGATGTGGGCGCGCACGCGCGGCAGTTCATCGCGAGCGGAAGGCTCGGCGGCGTAGTGATCGTCGTCGGCGGCGGAGAGCCGTGCGTCGAGCGTCGTGCTGATGCCGCCAATCACGAGCCCCAGACTGCCGAAGCGTCGCCCCAACGACGCACCGGGATCGAGAAATCCCAGATGCAGTCGACCGGGCGCATTCACGGTGACGATGCTGGTGTGCTTCGCAGTCGATTCAGCCATCGCATGTCGGCTCATATGCGCGTTCCCCAATCCCGTGACGGGTGATCGTTCCGGGGCCTTCAACGCAAGCGTTATGCCATGTGCGCCGCTATCGACTTCAAGCGCCTGTGCGCTGTGAGCGCACGCGGCGTGAATTTCCAGCTGGAGCCCGGACGGGCAGCGAGTTGCACTGTCGAACCTTGTGCAGAATCGGTGACACTTTGCTTCATGTCTGCGCGAAGGGACTCGCGGCATGAGCGGGCGGCGTGAGGTCGGCGAACTGTCCTTCCAGGTACGCGCCCGTCTTCTCGATCAGGAAGCGCCGGAATGCGACGCAGGCCGGCGACATCTGCTTCGCGTTCATATGGACCACGTGCCAGACGCGATCGATGGGCGTGCCGTTCACTTGCAGGATCGACACCTCGCGCGCCAGCAGTTCGAGCCGCAGCGTGTGCAGCGGCAAGACGCTCACGCCCATGCCCGCGACCACGGCCTGCTTGACGGTTTCGTGGCTGTCGAGCGCGAGTCTTCGGGCGGGTGTGAACAGATGATGCTGGAACATTTCCATCGCGACGGCCGCCGTGTCGGACCCCGGCTCACGCATCAGGAAGGTGTCATGGCGCAATTCGTGCAAGTCGAAGCGCGGTGCATCGACGAACGGATGCGTCGTGCTCGCGGCGATCACGTGCGGGTTGTAGGCGAGCGGTTCGCAGTGCGCGTCGAGTTCGGCGGGTGGTCGTCCCATCACGGCGAGATCGATCGCGTTGTCTTGCAACTGGCGCAGCAGCGCATCGCGGTTGCCAATCGAAAAGCGGATATCGACTTTCGGATACCGCTCCGCATAGCGCGAGATTTGCCGCGGCATGAAGTAGCGGGCGGTGCTGACGAGGCCGATGGAAATGGTGCCGCCATCCGCCGAAGAGAGCGAGCGCATCGCATCTTCGGCGTCCTTGATGTCGCCGAGAATCCGCTTCGCATGGTGCGAGAGCGTGGCTCCCGCTTCCGTGAGCGTGAGCCGCCGGCCGATGCGTTCGAACAGCGGCAGCCCGATGGCCTCTTCGAGCTGTTTGATCTGCATCGAGACGGCAGGCTGCGTCAGGTGCAGGTCTTCGGCGGCCCGGGCGAAGTTCTCGTACTGGGATGCCGCCGAGAAGATCTGCAACTGGCGCAGCGTGAGGTTGCGGAGCAGGTTAAGCATGATCAGGACTCCATGCCGCAGCAGATAAGCATCGCTTACAGCCCAGATAAAAATTACTGAGTTTCTCTTGAAGGTCCACTGGCTTACCGTGTTTGCCAGAGGGACATCGCAAGCAACCGACGATCGAGGAGTCACGATGAATGCACGAATTGCACCAGGCTTCCCGTTCAATCAACGCGACACGAGGCAACCGTGAACCCTGCACAAGCGACACTGTCGAGTTTCCTCGCCGACCATCTTGCTTCCCGTCGCGCGGCGGCACCGGGCGGCTTGCATGCCACTGACGCCGCCGGACTGTGCACCGTGATCGACGAGGTCGCGCAGGCAGTAGAAGCCATCGCGGCGCGCATTGCGCAGGGCGCGATTGGCGCGGCGCAGACGGTCGTGCAAGGACCCACGCCCTCGATTCACGATGCGTTGAGCGTCGCCGCAAACGATGTGATGACGTCGATGTGCGAGCGCAGCGTGGAGATCGCGGGCATGGTTTCGCCGTTCATGCAGTCCGCGTGCGCGACGTCGGCCGGCCGGTACGTGCTGTTCGCCGATCCCCTCGATGGCGCAGCCAATGCTGATTCGAACGCGGCGCTCGGCAGCATTTTCTCGATAAGGCACGCGGGCGCCGGCACGGCCGACGGCGGATGTGTGATCACGGGCACGAAGCAGCTTGCGGCCGGCTACGCGCTCTATGGACCGGCGACGCTCCTCGTGATCACTGTCGGGCGCGGCACGCATGGCTTCACGCTGTGCCGCGAGCGCGGCGAATTCGTGCTGACGCACGAGGCGATCCGCATTCCCGAACACGGAGTCGAACTGGCGATCAACGGCGGCAACGAGCGCTTCTGGGAGCCGCCCGTGCAGCGTTATGTGAGCGAGTGCAGGGATGGCAGCGCGGGCGTGCGCCAGCGCGACATCGACACGCGCTGGATTGCGTCGCTGGTCGCCGATACGCATCGCACGCTGTTGCGCGGCGGCCTGTGTCTTTATCCGCGCGCAAGCCGCTGCGCGCCGCGCGCCTCGCGTCAGCCGTTGCTGTATCAGGCGCAGGCGCTGGCATGGCTCGTCGAGCAGGCGGGGGGATGCGCTAGCACCGGGCGCGTGCGGGTGCTCGATGTGGCGGCCGATACGCATGGCTGTACGCCGATGTTTCTCGGCACGCAGCGCGAAGTCGAGCGGATCGAGCGCTACCACTGCGAGCACGAGCGAGGCGAGGATGCGCCGTTCACGTCGCCGCTCTTCAACGAGCGCTCGTTGTTTCGTCCCGAGGCGCGTGTGTAGCGCGCGTCCGTTTGCATGTCGATGACGGGCCGACGCGTCGCGCAGTGGGCCGCCGGATGTTCATGCGCGAAGCGCTGCAAGATGGAGTGAGAGCATGTCGATCAAGCATCCGATTGTCGCGGTAACGGGTTCGAGCGGGGCAGGGACGACGACCGTGATGAACAGCTTTCAGCACATCTTCCGGCGCGAGAGGCTCAATGCGCAGATTGTCGAAGGCGATGCGTTCCACCGCTTTGACCGTGCTGCGATGCGCGTCGCGATGAAAGAGGCGGAGGAAACCCGCCGTCAGTTCAGCCACTTCGGCCCGGAAGCGAACCTGCTGGAGGAACTCGCGGCGTTGTTTTGCGAGTACGCGGCAACGGGATGCGGACGGGTGCGCAGGTATCTGCACGACGAGGCGGAAGCGGCGGAATACGATCTCGAACCCGGCATGTTCGGACCGTGGACGGACATCGAGCCGCCTACCGATCTGCTTTTCTACGAGGGACTGCACGGCGGATTCATCGGCCGCGGCATCGATGTGGCGCAACACGCCGATCTGCTCGTGGGCGTCGTCCCCATCATCAACCTCGAATGGATCCAGAAGCTGCATCGGGACAAGACATTGCGCGGCTATTCGCAGGAAGCCGTGATGGACACGATCTTGCGCCGGATGCCGGACTACGCTCACCATATCTGTCCTCAGTTCAGCCGTACGCATGTCAACTTTCAGCGCGTGCCGACGGTGGACACGTCAAACCCCTTTACCGCCCGCGACATTCCGAGCGCCGACGAGAGCTTTGTCGTCATCCGCTTTACCAACCCGAAGGGAATCGACTTTCCCTATCTGCTGACGATGCTGCACGACTCCTTCATGAGCCGGCCCAATGTCATCGTCGTGCCGGGCGGCAAGATGGGGCTCGCCATGCAACTGATCTTCACGCCCATGATCCTGCAGATGATCGACCGCCAGAAGCGGGCGGCCTGAACGGTCTGCCGGAAAGTACCCCTTAGCTGTCTACAGGAGACACACATGCAAGTCATGCCGCGCAATCTGCCGATCGATGCCGTGCTGTTCGATCTCGACGGCACGCTGTTGCATACCTCGCCGGACATCGGCAATGCGCTCAACCGGGCGCTGACGGAAAACGGTTTTCCCTTGCTCGCACCCGGCGTTGCGCAGACCTTGATTGGCGGCGGCTCCGCGATACTGATCGACCGCGCGTTGACGCTGTTGGGTGTGGAGGCGCGCGCTTCGACGCTCGATCTCGTTCTGCGCCGCTACGAGACGTGCTACCACCAGCTTTGCCGCCATGAAGATCAACAGACGCAGCTGTATCCCGGCATCGAATCGACGCTCGACAGCTTGCGCGGCATGGGCCTCAAGCTCGGCGTGGTCACCAACAAGGAGTCGCGCTTCGTCGAGCCGCTGATGTGGCGCTTTGGCTTGCACGCATGGTTCGACATGATCGTCGACGGCGATGCGCGCTTGCCGCACAAGCCCGACCCCGATCCGCTTCTGCATGCCTGCGAGGCGTTGGGTGTCGATCCGGCGCATACGCTGTTTGTCGGCGATTGCGTGACGGATGCGCTTGCGGCGCAGGCGGCAGGCATGCCGATGGTGTGTGTGAGCTATGGATACAGCAGCGACCACCCGGTAAGCGAATTGCCGTGCATGCGCGTGATCGACACGATCGCCGAATTGACGGAGCTGATAGGCGGGCCGCGCAAATGGCACGGCTCAACGCGTATCGATCACGGCATCGCCGGGCAAGAGATGCCTGCAAGCCAGCTGAATTGAGTGAAAGAGAGGCGCGTCACGTCTTGATGTGTACGCGCCTCATTTTGCGGTACAGCGTATTGCGTGTGATGCCGAGCGCGATCGCCACCTGGCTCACGTTCCAGCGATGCTTGTCCAGCAGCGCGAGCAGGGCTTCGCGTTCGGCCAGCAGGATCGCATTGAGCGGCGCGGCGATATTTGTTTCGCCTTCTGCATCGGCGTCGTCGTCGGCTTCTTGCGGCACGGATGCTGTACTTGCAGCTGGCTGACGCTGCAGGTTCTTCTCCCGATGCACGAGCCACGCGGGCAGATGGGCCGTGGTGAGTTCATCGCCATCGCAAAGAGCGACCGCCGTGCGCAGCACGTTGCGAAGCTGGCGGATATTCCCGGGCCAGTCGCTATCGAGCAGAATCTGACGCACGTCGGCTGAAATCCGCAGGGCAGGGGTGTTCTCTTTTTCGAGCAGATGGCGGATCAACGCCAGCTTGTCCTTGCGCGCGCGCAGCGGAGGCAGTTCGAGCATCACACCGTTGAGGCGGTAGTACAGATCCTCGCGAAACTGACCACTTTCAACCAGTTCCGCCAGATCACGGTGGCTTGCGCTAACGAGCTGAAAGTCCACCTTGACGACGGTTTCGGAGCCGAGTGGCGTGACTTCGCGTTCTTCCAGCACCCGCAACAGGCGCGCCTGCAACGCGAGCGGCATGTCGCCGATCTCGTCGAGAAAGAGCGTGCCGCCATCGGCTTGCAGAATCTTGCCGCGTCGCCCTTCGCGTTGCGCGCCCGTGAAGGCGCCGGCGCGGTAGCCGAACAGTTCGCTCTCGATCAGATGTTCCGGCAACGAAGCACAGTTGACGGCGACAAACGGACCGCTGTTGCGCTCGCTTGCCGCATGCAGCGCATTGGCGAACACTTCCTTGCCGCTGCCCGTCTCGCCGTGAACCAGCACGGAAATGCCGCGATCGATCACGCGTGCGCCCAGATCGAACTGGCTGGCAATCTGCGCGTCGCCGAATTCGACACGCGATGCGCCTGTGGGCCGCATTGTGCGCGCTGGCCGTCGGGCGGGTGCGGGCGTCGCGGGTTGATCGGGTGCCGCGTCGTCGAAGGAAGCGGCAGCAGATGCCGGCGCGACCGCGTCGCGCGCGGCGCGATCGCGCGGTTCCTGCGCGACGACGAAAAAACGGCTCGACCCATGCGTGCGATAGATCGCGACGGGATAAAACGAACTGCGTGCACTGCGCGCCACGATTTCACTCAGCGATGCATTGAAGATTTCGGTGACGGATTGGCCTGCGATCTCATCGAGCGTCACGAAACCCAGTTGCACGAGTGCGCTGCGATTGGCGCCGAGTATCGTGCCGTCCTCATCGACCGTGAGCTTGCCCGCGTGCAGCGTGCCGACGAACTCAGGGCGGCTGTGAAACTGGATCCGGTAGGCCTGCGTATGACGCGCATCGAGCAAGCGGTTTTCGATCATCTGCCGGGACATGCCGACGAGCACGAGCGAATGTTGCTGCAATAGCGGTGAGCGGCTCGTGACGTCGAGCACGCCCGCGATCGCGCCGCGTTCGTCGAATACGGGCGCGGCCGCGCAAGTCAGCGTGGTGTAGCGCCTGTAGAAGTGTTCGTGCTGGCGCACGGCGATGCTTTTGCCTTCGGCGAGACAGGTGCCCATGCCGTTGGTGCCAGCTGCCCGTTCGTTCCATATGGCGCCAGCGCACAATCCCCAGTCTTCGACTTCGCCTGCGAATTCGGGCGACGACGCGAGATGCAGGATGACGCCATCCGCGTCGGTCATCACGACGGCGAGTTCGAGATCGCCGAGCTGCTGATAGAGCGTCGCCATTTCGAGCTTCGCGCAATCGATCAGATCCGTGCTCTGCTCGCGGCGCAGCGCAAGTTCCGCGCTTGTCATCACGGGGGGCGCCACGCACACGTCAGGATCGAGTCCATAGTCTTCGATGCAGCGCGTCCATGAGCGGACCACGGGCGCGCTCGGGGCGAATCCGCCAAGAAGACGCTCGCGCATGATGGCTTCGACCTGCTTATCCTTTTCCGCGAGCGGCTGGCATGACGACATGGTGGACATCTCCGGGGAATCGTGGGCGATCATGCATGCGGACATGTGCGCCACATTGAAGCCCATTATTGGCAATCCAGTCTGGCGTGACAATCAGCCCTGATGGACTACCTCCCGGGGAGTAGAGGTAAACGAGAGTGACGATGCGACATGGCGGGCGAGCGCGCAGCACGTCGCGGCCGCGTGCATGGTGAACGCGGCCGGTGCGGTCAAACGAAAGGAAAAACCGGGCGGCGCGAAAGTGCGCCGCTGTATCAGTGGTGCGAACGCGAGCCGTGCTCCTGCTGCCACAGGACGGCTTCAAGACGCGAGTGAAGGTCGAGCTTGCGCAGCACGTGCTTGACGTGCACCTTCACGGTCCCCACGCTGATATCGAGCTTGCGCGCGATGGCCTTGTTGCACAGGCCCGCCACCAGATGGTCGAACACTTCGACCTCGCGTGCCGTCAGATCGTTCTGCGCAGCGGGAATGCGCTGGCCGCCCGAGAGGGCATGAACGAGACTGCCCGTGACGGACTCGCTGAGGACGGCCGTGCCCTTGAGCGCCTTTTGCAGCGATATGCACAGGTCTTCGGGGTCCATGTCCTTCAACAGATAGCCGTGCGCGCCCGCGCGCAACGCGGCCACCACGTCGCGCTCATTGTCGGACACCGTCAGCATGATGAAACGCGCGTCCACGCCTGCTTCGCGCATGCCTTCCAGTGTTTCGATACCGTTCATGCGCGGCATGTTCAGGTCGATCAGGACGACGTCCGGCTTGAGCCGGACGGCCATCTCGATGCCATCGTGGCCCGAGGTCGCTTCGCCCGCGATCTCGAACGCCGGGTTCATCTGGATCAGTTGCGCGACGCCCTTGCGAAACAACGCGTGGTCGTCGATGAGAAGTACTGTGTGAGGGACCATCTGCTCTTCCTGGGCTCATGGCTGCATAAACTGCGCGGTGTGGCGCAGTGCGATGTCTTGAACGTGCGAGCGGTGGCTTATTGTTTTTGTTGCCAGTTTGTTGCGAGCCTGAGTTTAACAACTTAAACCAATTGAAAAAAAATTTTGTACCCGGAATGCAGGCACATTCCGGGTTTTCCATAGTGCGGGCTAGAAGTGTCCGCGCAGTTCTTCTGCAATGTCGAAGATGTCACCCACGATGCCGTACTTCGCAATCGAGAAGATCGACGCCTCAGGGTCGGTGTTGACGGCGATGATGTTCTCGACGTGCTTCATCCCCGCCATGTGCTGAACGGAGCCGGAGATGCCCAGGGCGAGGTAGAGCTTGCAGTTCGCCGCCGTCTTGCCGGACTGGCCGACCTGATGAGCCTTGGGCAGCCAGCCGGAGTCGGCGATGGGACGCGAGCAGCCGAGCGTCGCGCCCAGCGAACTGGCCAGCTCGCGGAACTGTTCGACGTGGGTTTCTTCGCCGATGCCACGGCCAATCGATGTGATGAATTCCGCGCCGGGAATATCCACGTCGCTGCTCGCGGCGGGTTCCTCGAACGAAATGTGCTGGCTGCGCGGCGTGACGGCAGGTGCGTCGAACTGGCTGATTTCGGGCGCACCCGCGCTGTCTGGCGCCTTGAAAGCGCCGGGGCGGATGGTCACGACGACGGTGGCGCGGCCAGGAAACTCGATCTCCATGTTGACCTTTTGCCCATAGCCGGAGCGCGTGGCGATCCAGCCTTCACCGTCGCGCGCCAGTCCGAAGGCGTCGGTGGTGAAGCCGTAGTTCCCTTTGACCGCGAGGGGCGCGGCGTAACCCAGCGTATCGATCGTATGGGGCAGCAGCACGAGCGACGGCTTCCGTGCTTCGATCAGTGCGTGCGCAACAGCCTGATAGGTATCAGGATCGAACGCGTCGTTCTCGGTCTGCACGGTGACGATCTCGTCGACACCCGCGAGCTTGAGCGCGTCGGCGAACGTGGCGGGCGTTGCGCCCAGCACGGCGACCGTCACGCGTTCGCCGCCCGCTTCCCGCGCAGCGACGGCTGCGCCGATCACTTCGACGCTCACAGGGCGCAACTGCCCCTGACGATGTTCAGCAATAACCAGAATCCCGCTCATTACGCTTCCCCCCGAAATTCCTTGATGATGCCCGCGAGGCGGGCGGCCTGTTCGGCTGGCGTGCCCTCGATCATCTGCGCGCGGCCGAGTTCGGGCACATACACGCGCCTGATGCGCGAGAGCGAGCCTTGCTTGCCCGTTTCGTCGGCGGGCAAGCCGAGCGCGTCCGGCGCAATGGTTTCGATCGGCCGCGACGCCGCCTGCTTGATGCCGCGCAGCGACGCGTAGCGCGGCGTGTTGATACCGAGCTGCAGCGTCAGGACGGCAGGGCATTGCACGGTGACATTCGCGTACGCACCGCCTTCGAGCTCGCGACGCGCGCTCGCCGTGCCCGCGCCGGGCGTGTATTCCAGACCGGCCACGACAGCCGCGTGCGGCCAGTCGAGTAGGCCGGCGAGCGCCATGCCCGTAGCGCCGTAGGCGTGGTCGGAGGCCTGCACGCCGGCGAAGATCATGTCGGGGGCTTCGCGGCGCGCAAGCGCAGCGAGCGCGCGGGCAATGCCGATCGGGTCCGCTTCTTCCAGTTCGTCGCTCCAGACGCGGATCGCGCGATCCGCGCCTTTGGCCAGACACTTGCGCAGTTCTTCGTCGGCCCGGTCGGGACCGACGGTGACGACTACGACCTCGATGGCGTCGCTATTGCCGCTCTCCTTCAGACGCAGTGCTTCTTCGAGCGCGTAGTGATCCCATTCGTTGAGGTCGAAAACATGAAAGTCTGCTTCGACATCGCGGTCGTCGTCGCGCAGCTCGAAATCTTCATCGAGTGACGCGACCTGCTTGATGGTGACGAGTATCTTCATCCTGCCTCCTCCACTGATGTGGTCAGTTGATGTGTGCATGTCTCAGGTGTGTCGGCTGCGCCAGCGGGCACGCTGTGCTGACGCTGGCGATCGAGTGCTGCGGCGAGTGAGCTGGCAAGTGAGCCGGCGAGATGGCCGAACATGCGCGCGCGGGCCTCCGTGTCAGGTTCGAAGCGCATGCGCCAGCGGTCCGCGTCGGTCAGGCTGGGATGCATGAACACGAGCACGCGGTGCAGCGGATACGATTCGTCGCGCAACGGCAGCAACACCCGCCGTTGCGCATGACGGTTCAGGATGACGGCCCGCCGCACATCGGGCGACGCATGTTCGGCAAGACGCGAGAGCGTCGCCTGTGGCGTGCCGCGATGGCGTGCAACGCCCGCCAGCACGTCGATATCGGTGTCCTGTATCAGCCGGTGCAGCACGGCACCCGACAGTTCGTCGCGCAGCGCGACGCCCGCGCGTACCCACGCGACCTCGTCGCTGGCGAGCAGCGCGAGCAGCGGCGCCGGGCACGCGGGGTGACGCGTCACCGAACGGCGCACATCCGCTTCACGATCACGCGCGAGCCGGTCGAGCCAGATACGTGGGCATGCGCGATTGCGCGCGAGACTGCTGCGCACCCACACGTCGCCGTCTTCGGCAAGCCAATCCACGACCTTGAGCGGCAGGTCGTCACGCACGGCGACGGCACGGCGGACCAGCGTGTCGGCATCGAAGCACAGCAGAACGAGCGCGCCTGCGGGTGTGGCGGGATTGGTGGCGGCGGCGCGCCGTACGGCGGGGTCATCGTCGCGCGCAAGCGCAGTCAGGATTTCGCCCGTGGTCTGCACGTTCAACGCGAGACTGCGCCGCTCGGGACTGGACGCCGGGATACTGCGCAACAGCTCGTGCGGGCACGCGGCGTGGCGCAGTACCTGAGCGCGCACTGCGCTTTCGCGCGTACTCCGCCACAGCTGATGCAGCGTATGCGCATCGGTCGCGAAGTGAATGGCGAGCAGCCGTTGCAGCGGTTCAATGCCGCGGCCGGCCAGTTGCGCGAGCAGATCCGTTTGCACGCCGACGTTCTCGCACAACGAGCGCAACGTCTCGATGCTGTCGGCGCTCGCGGCGAGCGACGCAAGCAGCGCGGGCGGCGCCAGCGGATGCCGCGCGATCAGTTGCGCGACGCGTTGCACGGTACGTCGATAGTCGGCTTCGCCCTCGGGGCGATTCATGACGAACGAAGCGGCGAGCGTCTGCAGTGCCTCGGCAGGCGTCGCGGCGTTGCGGGCAAGACGCGTCGCGAGCGTGACATCCGCATCCGCTGCGGCGAGCGTGGCAAGCCGCGCGAGCGCCACGGGCGGGGCGTGTGGGAACGCCGCGAGCGCAAGCCGATCGCTGCGCGAACCGAACATGCGGGCTTCGAGCCGCTTGCGATCCCCGCTTGCCGCGTGCGGGTAAAGCATCGCGGACGTGAATACATCAGAGGCGTCGAGCGCGAGCCGCACCAGTTCCCGCCAGTGGCGACGCAGTCGCGCACCCTCGCGCGCCGCGTTCGCGGCGCAGGGTTCTGCTTCGGCAGGGCGGGGAAAGGTCGTCATGGCGGTTATCGCGTGGCGCCCATCAGACGTCGGCCGTCACGCGGACATCGTCCGCAGGCGGGGCATTGCCGTCGACTTCCGTCAGACTCTCGGCGATCAGCTCGATCAGCTCGCGCACGATGAAGCGTCCTTCGTAGCCGCTCGTCTTGAGTGCGTCCTCGAACATCGTCAGGTCTTTCGGGCAGCACACGACGAATACCTCCAGCCCCTCGATAGCCGCCGCTTCCTTCATGCGGTTCTGTGAAGGCTTCTCCTGGCCGACGGGATCGTTCATCCAGATACGTCCGCCGCCTGCGCCACAGCAGAACGAGTTGTCGCGCGAGCGGCCCATTTCGACCAGTTCGCAACCGAGTGCTTCGATGATCTGGCGCGGCGCGTCATAACCCTTGTTGAAGCGGCCAAGATGGCAAGGATCATGGAAGGTCACGCGATAATCCAGCTTGCGCTTCGGGCGTATCGTGCCCTCGGCCAGCATGCGGGCCACCACACTCGTGTAATGCTCGATTTCGAAGTTTCCGCCGAAGTCCGGGTACTCGTTGCGGATCGTGTTGTACGAGTGCGGGTCCGTCGTGATGATGCGGCCGAATTGCGAAGTGCCGAGCGTCGCGATGTTCTGGGCGGCGAGCAATTCATACAGGCCTTCTTCGCCGACGCGCCGTACGTCGTTGCCCGCATTCGATTCGCCTTCGAACAGCAGGCCGAAATCCACGCCTGAGTCGTGCAGCAGCGTCGCGAAGGCCTGGGTGACGCGCTGGTTGCGTGGATCGAACGAAGCATAGTCGCCGACGAACCACAGTAGATCGACGGGCTCCTTGCGTGCGTCCTTGATCGTGAACGGCAGGGTTTTGGTCCACGCGGCGCGTTTGCGCTTCGATTCGTTGAACGAGTTGCCGTTCTTGTGGATCGCCTGCAGCGTCTTTTGCACTTGCGGCTCCATTTCACCGTCTTCAACCAGGTTGCGGCGCAGTTGCACGATGATGGGTACGTGCTCGACGGCAACGGGGCAGATCTCGACGCAGGCCATGCAGGTCCGGCACGACCAGATCGTTTCCATGAACACCTGGCCGATGTCCTTGCCATGCACGTCGAGCTTCACTTCTTCGGGCAGGGTGTTTTTCTCCAGCGCATCGTTCGCGAACTCGCGCAGCGACAGGATCACGTCGCGCGGCGACAGCGGCGCGCCGACTGCGCGGGCGGGGCAGGCTTCATGACAGCGGCCGCATTTGGTGCAGGCATCGAGATTGAGCAGATGCTTCCACGTGAAGTCGGTGATGGTCTTGTAGCCGGCGCGCTCGGCGTCCGGTTCGACTTTCGGCAGGCGCTGCGCAGCGAGAGGATCGCGCATCAGAAGCGACCCGCTTGCGGTGAAAATGTGCTTTACCTTCGTGTACGGAATCAGCGCAATGAAGGTGAGCGCGAGCGCGCCGTGGAACCACCACAGGCCCGTGCGCAGCACGTAGGCGGCCGAAGCGCTGAGTCCCGCGCCGCGCATGATTTCGGCGAGCAGGGCTGCGACGGGCGACCACCAGCGCGTCTCCCATACGATGGCGCGGTCCTGCAGCCACACCAGCCGCAACGCGCTCAGCACGAAGCCCGTGATGCCGATCAGCACGAGCGACCACAGGAACGCCCAGTCTTCGCGGCGATATCCGCTGCGGTCATAGTCGGGGTCGCCGGGCTGCCGGTCGGGGCGCGCGTAATTGAGTTTCGGTGGCTTGATCCAGCCGCGCCGCACCATCATGTAGATCAGGCCGCCAACCAGCGACAGGCCGGCGAGGTTCATCGCCAGTTTGAAAAACAGATAGAAGTTGCCGTTCCAGAAGTGAAAGCCGAGAAAGCGTGCCGTGATGTCGTAGTCGACCGTGACGGTGGCCGTGCCGGCAAACAGGACTGCGAAGCCGTAGAAAATGAAGCGGTGCGCGCGGCCTGCCGCCGGGTCGCGGCGCGCGATCGTGCGGTGATTCAGCACGACGCGCACCATCGCGCCGATACGCGCGCGCAGATCGATGGGGCCGACTACGGGCTTGCCGCGCCGGTACTTGCGCACCTGGATGTAGACGCCCCATGCGAACGCGGCCATCGCGGCGACGCCGGCCAGATAGAACAGCACGATCGCGAACGTGGGGAAGCCCTCGAAGAGGATCCGGGTGACGTTGACGGGGTCGAAAGTCGCTGCGCTCGACATGGGCTCGTCCGTTGAAAGAGTAAAGGGGATCGCGCACCACGGCACCCGCCATGCGGGCCACCCGATCCGGGTGACCCGCGCAGCGCGATGCGCGTGGCGTTCAGACTGCCGTGTGCAGCCGGTTACTTCTTGTAGACGATCTCGAAGTTGCCGCCGGGGTTGTGCGGCGTGCCCCAGACGGCCACTTCACGCCGGTACGGCAGCGGGATCTGGGCGTTCTTCTCTTCGATCTCGCGTGCGACGCGGTGGCCCGTGAAGGTTGCGTCCGCAATCAGGCGCGGCGCTTCGGCGTCGCCGATCAGGTACACGGCCTTGATGCCCTTGCCGTCCCATTCGCCCTGGCGTTGCTTCAGTTCGCGATACAGCCCGTCGTTGGAGCGGCGGCCCGTCACGAGCACGAGCGAATCGAATTCGAGCCAGCGGTGGGTCTTGTTCGCGTCGCGCGGCAGTTGGCCCGCGCCCTTGTAGGTGCGGCGGGAGCCATCGCCCCAGATGTTGTAGATCTGGATGCGGCCGGGCTCGATGCGGGTCGCGAAGTGATCGCCGAGTTCATGCACGCCCAGTTCATGCAGGCGGCGCATCATGTTCGGATATTCGAGCGTGAAGTGCATGTAGTTGGCGAGATGCACGCCACTGACGATCGTCACTTCGTGACCAGCCGCGGCGAGCTTTTCAGCAAGACTCGGCGCCATGAAGTACGTGTCGGCATTCAGGATCACGACGCGCTTGCCGATCGGCTTCTTGCCGGCAATCACCTGTTCCGGCGTCAGCTGGTCGGGCTGCGACGCATCGGCGCCCGGAATCGGGTCGTGCGTGAGGCAGTTGGTGCCGTCGCCCACCCAATGCGCGCCCGTTGCGATCACCACCTTCTCGGCGCCGTAATCGAGCACGTCGTCGGCCGTGAGCGGCTTCTGACCCAGCGCAAGCTGGCTGTGGCGGTTCTTCTTCAGGAGCTTGGTGATCTGCGTCTCGCGGTAGTCGCGGTGATAACCCCATTCGCCGAGTCCCGGCAACGTGACCACGCTGTTCAGATGGCCGCCGATCTTGTCGGCCTGATCGACGAGGTGAACCGTGTAGCCGCGTTGCATCAGCACGCGCGCGCATTCGGAGCCGGACGGGCCCGCGCCGACCACGAGGACGGAATCGTTCGAACCGCACTCGGCGAATTTTTCGGGATGCCAGCCGCGGCGGTACTCTTCGCCGGCCGTCGCGTTCTGCGTGCAGATCATCGGCGGGCCGCCGATTTCCCAGCGCGAGATGCACACATTGCAGCCAATGCAGACGCGGATATCGTCGATACGGCCTTCGTCGACTTTCTTCGGCAGGAACGGATCGGCAATCGACGGACGGGCCGCGCCGATGATGTCGGCGATGCCTTTGGTGACGATCTCGGTCATCTTTTCAGGGTCGGTGAAACGGCCGACGCCGAGCACGGGCTTCTTCGATACCTGCTTGATAAAGCGTGTCCACGGAATCTGGTGGCCCTGCAAATTGAAGCGCGACGGGCCGGCATCTTCGCCCCATTCGGCGATGTCGCCCACATCGACGTCCCAAAGGTCGACGAGCGAATCGGCCATCTCGACGAACTTCATGCCGTCCTTCTCGACTTCGATGCCGCCGCTGCCGTACAGCGAGTCGACGGCAAACCGCGTCGCGATCGCGCAGTCGCTGCCTACTGCGCGGCGCACTTTCTCCAGCGTTTCGAGCCAGAAGCGCGCGCGGTTTTCGAGCGAGCCGCCGTAGCCGTCGGTGCGCTTGTTGTAGTACGGCGAAAGGAATTGCAGCGGCAGGTACGAGTGCGCGCCGTACACATAGACGATATCGAAGCCGGCATCGCGGGCGCGCAGCGCCGCATCGACGTAGAACTGCTGGACGTCGCGGATGTCGTCGAGATCCATCTCCTTGCAGTACGTCAGCGTCTCGAACTCGGACGCGTACTGGCTCGGACCGCGCGGTGTCGCGCGGCTTTCCATGCAGGGGGCGTGCGCGCCGCCATACCACATCTCGATGCCCGCCAGCGCGCCGTATTTGTGAACCTCTTCCGTCATCGCGCGCAGATTGCGCACGTCGCCTTCGTCCCAGATGCGTGCCGACAGACGGTGCGTGTCATCCGACTCCGGGTGGATCGAGCAGTATTCGGTGTTCATCGCGGCCCAGCCGCCTTCAGCCTTCATCGAGCGGTGCGCTGCCTGAAAGCCCGGCAGGTTGCTGCCTGCGCCGATACAGTGCGGAACCTGATAGAAGCGGTTGCGCAGGGTCTTGGGGCCAATCTGGATCGGCTCGAACAGCACGTCATGACGGGGATCGCGGGGCATGGATTGTGTCTCCTTTAAATTGGACTACATGAGACAAAGGCGGGGCCCCGGTTGGGTGCCCTGGACAGTTGTTGTACTTCGCTCTGCCTCTGTCTTTCTCGTTGGGTGGCGGAACGCCGTGCGTCGTATGGCGCCCGCCGCCGTATCGTGGGTACTGCGGGTCAGGCGGCGACGCGGGTGCGCAGGCGCATCGGGTCGTAGAACGGTGTCTTGCTGACGACGCCGCTGAACTTGCCCGCCGCATCGCGAATCTCGAGCTTCGTGCCGAGCGCCGTGTGGTTCGGCTTCAGGTGCACCATCGCAAGCGACTGCATCAGATAGCGGCTGAAAATCGCGCTGGTCACGACGCCCACCTGCTCGTCGCCGATATAGATCGGCGAGCCGGCGCTCACGGCCGCATCGTGCTTGACGACGACACCCGCCTGCTTGACGCGCTCCTTGCCGCGCGCCGCGAGCAGGGCGGTCTTGCCGACGTAGTCGCCCGCCTTGTCGAGATCGACCATCCAGTCGAGATTAACTTCCCACGGCGTGGTGTCGCCTTCGGGCATGTCGAACGGATAGAAGAGCAGGGCGGCTTCGACACGCGCGATTTCAAGCGACATCCACGAAGCGGGCACGGCGCCGTACGGCTTGCCTGCGTCGAGAATGGCGTCCCACAGCGCGACGGCGTCAGTCGACGCGCACGATACTTCGAAGCCCTGTTCGCCTGAATAGCCGCCGCGCGAGACGATGATCTTGCGGCCGAAGAGTTGGGTTTCGACGTGTGCGAAATAAGGCAGCTTGTTCAGTTCGATGCCGATGTGCGCTTGCAGGATGTCGGTCGAGCGCGGACCCTGCAGCGACAGCATATGGACATCGAAATCCTGACGCCATTCGACGTTGCGCTTGTGCGCGGCGCGCTCGAGCTGCGTCTGCGTCGTGCCGCCGCCGTGCGAGAGACGGAAATGCTGCGGAGCATCGTAGATCACCATCAGGTCGTCGCAGAGGCCGCCGTGTTCGTCGACTTCAGCGGCGAGCCGGGCCGTGCCGGGCTTCATGCGGCTCACGTCGATCGCGCAGAGGCTGTCGATCACGGCGGCGGCATCGGGGCCCGTCACGCGCACGATGTTCAGTGCGCTGATGTCGTAGAGGCCGGCTGCCGTACGCACAGCGACGACGTCGTCATACGGATCACCCGAGTAGTACCAGGGAATCGGCATGTCGTTCCAGGAATCGCCATCGAGCTTCGAGCCAAGCTCACGATGACGGACGTTGAGAATGGATTGCCTTGTCATGATGTTTTCCCGAAAGTGGAACCCGTTTCTGGGGATGACTGCACGCGTGTCGTGTTGCGAAGGCGGTGGTATCGGACGGCGTGACTACGCCCGTATCGATGACCGCAAGTCTCTGCTGTTCAATTTCGACCCACAATCGCCCGGTGGCACTACCTCCCGGGGGGTAGTGCGTGCTACTCCGGATGCGCCGGTGCAATCAGGGAAAGAGGGCGTGCAGCGTCGATATGAGACTGCAACGTTACCGAAAGAGGTTGGTAAAGAAGGCGGGAAAGCCAATGCTGGCGCGGCTTGCGCAGCGACACACCGGGATCTCGCCGCGATGCTTTTGACGCGCCGGGCAGGGTAGCGGGAGGCAACCATTACTGCGCAGGGACTACCCCCACTGAATCATTGATAACGGTTTATTGCCGGCCGATGCTTCTTCCATGAATGCAACGACGCGAAGGCACGGCATGGCTTGCCGCTCGCGTCCACCCGCATCCATCCACCCGGACCTATGGAGGTGTCGACGGCATGAATGCATCGAGAACGATCCCCGTGCGTGTCACGCACGTCGAGCCGGTGACGCAAGACGTGCGACGCTTTACGCTCGAGAGCGCCAATCAAAGCCGCCTGCCGGCGTATTCGGCAGGCAGCCACGTCGTCGTGACGATGCGCGGCAAGGAGCGCATCTGGCGCAACGCCTATTCGCTGACGACACCCGCCGGCGCACGCGACGCGTATCAGATCATGGTGCGGCGCGTGCCTCAGTCGCGCGGCGGCTCGGCCTTCATGCACAGCGAAGTGCATGAAGGCAGCGAACTCGAAATCTCGATGCCGTCGAATTTCTTTCCGATCGCACGATGCGGCGCCAAGCACGTGATGATTGCAGGCGGCATTGGCCTCACACCGTTTCTGTCGATGCTGCCCGAGCTGGCGCAGGCGCGTGCCCGTGTCGAGATGCACCTGTGCTGCCGCCCGGAAGACGAAGCGGTGTTCACGGAGATAGTCGCGAAGCGCACCACGGGAGGCGTCGCTGTCTACACCGATTTGTGCGATGCGAGAGAACGCTTTGGCGACATGCTCGCTGCGCAACCGGCCGGCACGCATCTCTATACCTGCGGGCCCGAAGGCCTGATGAATGGTGTGGCGCGCACGGCGCGTGAGTTGGGCTGGCCTGCCAGCCATTTTCACCAGGAGAGCTTTGGCGGCGGCTCGCATGGCGAGCCTTTTGTCGCCGTGCTGGCGCAAAGCGGCCGCGCGATTCGCGTGCGCAGCGACGAGAGTTTGCTGGAGGCGCTGGAACGCGAGGGCGTCGACGCGCCCTACATGTGCCGTGGCGGCGCATGCGGCACGTGCGCGCTGGAGGTGCTCGACGGTGAACCGGATCATCGGGATTTCTGCCTCGGCGAAACCGAGCGGGCCACGGGAGGCCAGATGCTGCCGTGCGTGTCACGCGCGCGGGGCGAGCGTCTCGTGCTGAACATCTAGGCAAGGGGGCATCATGGCAATCGATTTCAAGACCGACGAAACCTTCCGCGATACCTTCACGTTCCGGAACAGCGACGAAGCGATCCTGCGCTTTCCGTTTCCGTTTCCCGAGGACAAGTACATGTACTCGGTCAATATCGAGCCGCATGTGAAGGACGGCAACTCGCCCGTGTTCCGGAGCACGTTCGATATCGACGAACACTATGTCGCCGAATGCCGCGAACGCGCGCTGATGCTCGAACGCGATCCGCGGCGCTGTCAGGTGCTCGATCACATGGGTCCGGCGCAATGGGACACGCTCGAACTGATCATGGAAAGCCTCGCCGAAGACTACCCCGGGCATTTCTTGCTGGAGCGCAACGGCGACCAATGGAAATGGACTAACCGTCCGCTCGGGCTCGAGCAGAGCTTCACATTCGGTGACGACAGCACGTTGCCCTGCGCGCCATTCGAGTACATCACGCGCCAGGCGCAAGGCGATTTCGTTCTGATCGACCAGCGTGACGACAACCTGTTCATGGACGGCGGCATGGTCACGACACAGGCCGACTGGTCGCTCGATTTCGACCTGGGGATGAACTTCGTCGAATGGCATGGGCCTGTGCCGCTTGCGCATCAGGCGGGCATCTTCGAGCGCGCGCTCAAGTTTCTGTTGCGCATGCAACTGGGCGCGCCCGTGCGCCGGTTGAACTGGACGATGACGGTCAATCCGCGGCTGGATACGTCGCCCGAAAGTTACCCCGAATGGGGCCCGGACCGGGCGAGCGTGACGCCGCAAAACATCGGCGACAAGCTGCATCTGCGGGTGGAATTGCAAACGCTGTTCCGCCTTCCGCGCAGTAACGCGATTCTGTTCGGCGTGCGCTGCTATCTGATTGCGCTCGGCGACCTGGCGCGCGTGCCGAAGTGGGGCAAGCGGCTGCATCGCGTGCTCTCGTCGTTGCCGCCGGAACTGGCGGAGTACAAGGGCATCACACGCTACCGGCAGACGGCCGTCGACTGGCTCGCACCGTTGGACGACGGCTCGGCATTGTCGGGCGGCACGCATCCCGAAGTCGACCGTCTCGGGGTGGAGTTGGTGTAGGTACTGCGGGTACTGCGTCACGGGGTTATACGTCTTACTCAACTACAAGCTGTTGCAGTGTTTCCTTCCCGCGTTCGCGCCGCCACGGCGCGGCCGGGCGCATTCACGCGGAACGATTCCCACAATCGGCATTCCACCCCAAAAGGAAGACAGTTATGAGCGCGGTCTCCGAAGACTATGCCGCCGAAACGGCGGACGGTACCTTACATCGAAAGATCAGCTGGACGGGTGCATTCTGGGTGGCGAGCGGCGTGCCCGCGCTCGTGCTCTTTTCAATCGGCTCGATCGCGGCGACGGTCGGCAAGCTGTCGTGGGCGGTATGGATCGTCTCGATTGGCCTTGGCTTTATTCAGTCTTTCTCGTATGCGGAGATCGCCGGGCTGTTCCCTCACAAGTCGGGCGGCGCCTCGGTCTATGGCGCGATTGCGTGGGTGCGCTATTCGAAGCTGTTCGCGCCGCTGTCGGTCTGGTGCAACTGGTTCGCGTGGTCGCCCGTGCTGGCCATCGGTTCAGGGCTTGCGGCGGGGTATATCCTCTCCGTGCTGTTTCCAGCTGATGCGGCGATCAATACCTGGCAGATCACGCTGGTGAGTCTCGACTGGCTCCGTTCGGGCCTGAGCCTGCGGATCAACTCGACCTTCATACTCGGCGCGGTGGTGCTGCTCATCACCTTCGCCATCCAGCACCGCGGCATTCTGAACGCCGCGCGAATCCAGACGATACTGGGCATTGCCGCCCTGGTTCCGCTGATCCTCGTCGGCACAGTGCCGCTCTTTAGCGGCGACCTGCCGCTGCACAATCTGCTCCCGCTCGTGCCGTTTGCGAAGGACAGCGCCGGTCAGATCGTCGACGGCAGCTGGAATCGCGCGGGCATCACGCTGATGGCGGGCGGGCTGTTCATCGCGGCGTGGTCCACCTACGGCTTTGAAACGGCCGTGTGTTACACGCGTGAATTCCGCAATCCGAAGGTCGATACGTTCAAGGCCATTCTGTATTCAGGCCTCTTGTGCATCTTCGTGTTTACCATCGTGCCGCTGGCGTTTCAGGGCGTGCTGGGTCTCGGTCATATGGTGACGCCCGCCGTCAAGGATGCCGCCGGCAATATCGTCACGCCCGCTATCTATGACGGCATGCTCTCGCCCGATATCTATAGCGGCATGGGCGTCGCGAAAGCCATGGCGCCGATGATTCACGGCGGCCTGCTGGTCGAGCGCGTCCTGATCGTGATGCTGGTGCTGGCGCTCGTGCTGGCGATCATGACATCGATGGCGGGGTCTTCGCGCACGCTCTACCAGGCATCCGTCGATGGCTGGTTGCCGAAGTACTTGTCGCATGTCAACGAACACGGCGCGCCGACGCGAGCCATGTGGACGGACCTGTGCTTCAACCTGGTCCTGCTGCTGATGTCGGACTATGTGTTCGTGCTGGCGATGTCGAACGTCGGCTACATCATCTTCAACTTCCTGAACCTGAATTCCGCGTGGATTCACCGGCTGGACCGCCCGGACTGGAGCCGGCCGTTCCGTGCGCCAAACTGGCTGCTCGCGCTCGGTACGCTGTTCTCGTTCGTCAATCTTGCGCTGCTCGGCATGGGCGCGGATATCTGGGGCGCGGGCACACTCGTCTCGGGACTGTGCTTCGCTGCGCTGATCGTGCCTGTGTTCCTCTTCCGCCACTACGTGACCGACAAGGGGCATTTCCCCGAGGCGATGAAAGAGGACATGCAACTCATCGGCTCACAACGCGTGGCGCGGCGCGCAGGCATCCTGCCGTACGTGACCGTGGCGGCCGGCATCGTGGTGATCGTGGTGACGCATAGCCTCGCCATCTACTAAACCTCTTGCGCAACGGATGGAACAGTCATGACGTCGACCAACAAAAGCCGGCCTGAATACAGGCCGCTGGCGCCCGACCTGCACGGCACGCGCCACTGGCTCGTGACGAACGGAGCGAGCGCCGAGGATCGCGTGCGCGTGAGCCTTGCGCTCGCGGGGCTCTCGCCGATGAGCATGTGGGAGGTGAGTGACCCCACAAGGCACGGTGCGGGTATCACGTTCCACGGTGTGAAAGAACGCACCTTCGCCGACGAAGCATCGCTTTACGCCGCGTTCGACCTGGCGCTGCGCGATACGACGACGGCGACGATCGGCTTGCGCATCTATGTGCTCGGCAGCGAGCCGTTCATCTGGTCGATCCGGCGCATCGCGCAGCACCATGCGCTTGCGCCGGAAGCTGTCCAGGTGCAGCACAGCGGCACGTTGCAGCGGCGCGTCTACTGCATTCACTGCCACGCGTTCAACGATCCCGTCACACGGAACGTGGTCGCCTGCTGCGGTTGCGGGCGGCAGCTCCTTGTGCGCGATCATTTTTCGCGGCGCCTTGCTGCGTTCATGGGTGTACAGGCGGATGCCGAAGTGCCCGGCGAATTGCCCGCCATCTCTCAGCCGTATCTGTAGTCCGCTGTCGTTCTTCCCCAGTCTGATCGAGATGCTCATCGCGCCGTTTTGACGGCGCGATGTGTACGCGCATGGACAGCCGCACGCCGGGTGTCCCGCTACCTGTTTGCCAAGAGGAGACTCCAATGAAATCCGCGCTTCGCGGCGCCGCATGTGCGGCGTTGTGCCTTTGTGGAAATAGTTATGCGCAAAGTTCCGTCACGCTCTATGGCGTGCTGGATGACGGCTTGAATTACACGAGCAATGCGGGTGGACACCATGCCTTCGCCATGGTGAGTGGCGATACGGCGGAAACCAGTTTTGGCCTGAAGGGCAGCGAAGATCTGGGCGGGGGACTCAGTGCGATCTTTACCCTCGAAAGTGGCGTCAATCTGAATAGCGGTCAGCTTAACGAAGGCGGCCGCCTGTTCGGAAGACAGGCATTCGTTGGCCTCGCCTCGACATCCGCGGGCACGCTGACGCTCGGCCGACAGTACGATGCGACCGTCGACATGTGGAGCCCGTTCACCGCCGCAGGAAACTCGATTGGCGATCTGGCGGCCCATCCGTTCGACAATGACAATGCGGATTACGATTTCCGGCTTGGCAACTCCGTCAAGTACGTCTCCCCGACACTGTATGGTTTTCAGCTGGAAGGCGTGTACGGCTTCAGCAACACGACCAACTTCTCCGCGAATCGCGCCTACAGCGCAGGGCTGACTTATAGCGCTGGCCCGCTTTCCCTTGCGGTCGCCTACCTGCATCTGAACGGAGTCGGTACTACGGCGGACGGGGCGGTTTCCTCCGACGCCGTGTTCGTCGCGCCGAAGCAGCAGAATATCGATGCCGGCGTGAAATGGACGTTCTCCGAAAACGCCAACGTCTCGCTCGCGTATTCGCACGTCGACGTGACTTCACCCGCCGCAAACGCGTATGCGCCGAATATCGGAACGCAGACGTGGACATCGTGGAAATTCGATAACGTCGAGATCAACGGGCAGTATTACTTCATGCCGGACCTCTCGCTGACGGGCGCCTACACGTTCACGCATGGACGGCTTGAATCCGACGCGGGAAGCGACAGTCCGAACTGGCATCAGGTCGCACTCATGCTGAACTACAGCCTCAGCAAGCGAACCTCGGTTTACCTCCAGGGCGCATGGCAACACACCAACGCAAGCACGGGAACGGATCTCGATGCCGCGCATATCATTGGTTCGAACGGCCTGTCCTCGTCGGGAAATCAGGTGGTCGCCCGAATCGGCTTGTCGCAGAAGTTCTAGCCTGGCAGCCGCTCAACGACTGGTTGCGCCACTGACGCCGCGTGCCTTATGAGCGGCCAGCGCGGCGGGCACGAAGTTCAATACCACACGCGAGCCCTGTTCGGCCGGCTTCAGTTCGAGCCGACCGCCGAGGCTGCGGGCGCGCTCCCGCATGATCGCGAGGCCGTAGTGATGTTCATCGCCCTGGGTGCGGTCGATACCCCGGCCGTCGTCGTCGATCGACACGGTCATCGAGTGGCCGTCCGACATCAGTTGCACCTGGGCCGTCGTGGCGCGCGCATGGCGGATCACGTTGGTCAGCGCCTCACGCACGATCTGCGCGACGTGCATCTCTTCATTGACCGTAAGGCGCATGCGCGGCACACGGTTGTCAATCGAGATTTGTACCTCGCTGCGCGAACCGAATTCTTCGGCAAGATCTTCGAGCGTGGAAGCGAGGCCGTGCGCATGCATCGGCGAGCGGAAAGTGGTGAGCAGTTCGCGTAGCTGCCGATAAGCGCTGTCGATGCCTTCGCGGATGCCTTGCGCGATTTCGGCGATGTCACTCTGCGAGAGTTCGGGCGGCAGCACGGCTTGCAGGCGGGCAAGCTGGATCTTCATATACGACAGCGATTGCGCGAGCGAGTCATGCAGTTCACGCGCAATGGAATTGCGCTCCTCGAAGAGCGCCATGCGCCGGTCGCGCACGTCGCGGCTGACGTTCGAGATCGCATGCGCCAGCACGCTGGCAATCGTTTCCAGCAGATACAGGTGGCGCTGCTCGAAGTGCGTGTCCGGCTCGCCTTCCGCGATGAGCACGCCATAGGTGGCGAGCGGCACGCGCACTGGCGCGGCCAGCACACGCGGTGGTACTTCGCCGTCATCAAGGGGCGAAAACGTGTGGGTGCCGACGAGCGTCATCAGTTCACTCGTGACGCGTGCGCGCACGATGGACGGCACATCGCCGTTCGGGGAAACGACGGAATCGACATCGAGTAGCTGGGCGGTCGATTCCGTCATCACCAGCGCAATGCGCTTCACCCGCAGGACGCCGACGAGTCGTTGCAGCAGGGCTTCGAGCGTGCGGCCCGAGGGCTCTTCTTCGGCAAGCTGTGCGCAGATGTGATGGAGCAGTTCGAGCGACTGGTCGGCGAAGGCAATGTAGTCTTCGACGATCCGTTTGAGCTGGGTCGATTCATCCTGCTCGGTGCGCAGCCGGACGGCGAGCTGCGCCTGGAGCTTGAGCAGGCGGTCAATTTCATCACGACCTTGCGGTACCGTCTGCCCGGTTTCCGCCAGCGCCCGCAAGGCCGCGTGCGGCCGCGTGACGAGCGCGCGGCGCGCGCCCCATGCAAGCGACACCACGCCGAAGATCAACAGGAAAGCCGTACAGGCCTGTAGCAACCCGAGTACGGCCGAATGCACCTGGGCCTGGTAAGCGACCTGGACGCGCAGTGCTTTGAGTGCCGCGAGCGTTTTGGCGGGCTCGGTGTCGGGCGCAGCCGGTACTGTCGAGGCGGGCAACAGCGTCGCGATTTCAGGCGTAGGCGCGCCGCGTTGCCTCCAGTCGTTCAGTAGCGTATCGTTGCGGACAAGCGAATCGGCCAGCTCAGTCAGCGCATTTGCCGTGTCTTGCGAGCGTGTCTGCAGTGTCGCTGCCGTGGTGCGCAATCTCACGGCTTCGTCGAGTGAGAACAAAGTCTGCCGGAAGCCTTCATATCCTCCTTTCTGCATGAACGCGCTCACATAGAGCAGCGCAATCAGGGCGACGATGCAGGCGAGCAGCGAGCAGACCTTCGCGTAGAGCGGATAGCGGTGAACGGTCGCGGACTGGTCGGTAGTCATGGGCAGGTGAAGTAGTAGAGCGCAGCGCTTACGATCAGTGATCCTGTTTTTCGAAGCGAGAACGTCATGTCGGTTTATCTGTTCGCCACGGTTTTGTTGGCTGCGGTAGCTGCATTGGTGATTCCCAGACTTGGCTACAGTCCCGGCAGCAGTGATCTATTGTATGTCTCGATTGGGCTGGCAGGGGGGCTTGCGGCATTTCTGCTCTTCATGGCGTATGGCGCACGCCGTACAGCGCCGCGCGCCGCGCGCGCGCGCCAGTCGCCCGAACTGGGCGCTTTTGCCGCCAACCTCTCCACGCCCGCCGTGCTGCTCGATAACGACGCGCTCGTGTTCGTCAACAGCGCGTTTCTCAAACATGCCCACTGGGAGTCGTACGCGGACGAAATTGTCGGCATGCCGTTTAGCAATCTCGTGCATCCGCAATCGTTACTCGATCTGACCGCGTTGCTCACGCAATCGCGCGATGGTGAAGAGCGCACCTCGGGTTCTCTGCGGATCGCCTATGGCGACGGCAGTTTTCGTTTGCATCCCGTCACGGCGCTGCGCGCACGTGGATCGCGGATGACGCTGCTGCAGTTTCCCGCTCCGTATTTGAGCGCGGACGCGCAGCGTAGCGAAGTGCAACTCCTGCACCACTGCCAGGAAGCCGTTCTGCAATTGCCTCAAGCGCTGTTTCGTGTCGACCGCGAGTTGCGTCTGGTCTTTTCTAATCCCGCGTGGCGCAGTCTCGTGCGCGCCGTTGGCAGCGACGCGGAGCTCAAGCTGTTCTCGTCGTATTTTCACCCGGAAGACGCCGAGACACTGAACGCACGCGTGAAAGTATTGCTCGATGGTCACCTGAGCGAACTGGTAACGGAAGCGCGGCTCATCCGCGCTGACAATACGACGGCGCACGTCGAACTGCGCTGCCACGCCGTGACCAATGACGAAGGCATTCTGGTCGGCGCCGTCGGTCTCGCGACGGATATCTCGAACCGGCGGCGCAACGAAGATGCGTTGCGTGCAAGCCGGCGCAGCCTGCGCACGCTGCTGTCCAATCTGCGCGCGATGATCTATCGCGGCCAGAACAACCGCGACTGGTCGATGGAGTTCGTCAGTGAAGGGTGCTTTGAACTGACCGGCTATGAGGCGATCGAGCTGATCGACGAAAGCCGGATCACATTCCGCTCGCTGATTCACCCGGACGACCGCGAGTTCGTCTGGAATGAGGTGCGGGCTCGCGTCCTGGCTCGCGAACCGTATGAGCTGACCTACCGGATCGTGGACCGTTCGGGACAGACCAAATGGGTTTGGGATCAGGGCTGCGGTGTCTATTCGGCACGCGACGAACTGATGGGGCTGGAAGGGTTCATTGTTGAAGTCGCGCGCAGGCAGATGGTCGAAGAAAACGCCAACCGGCGCTTGACGTTCGAGCACTCGACGGGGCTCACCAGCGTGTCGATGCTCATCGACCGGATGGAGTTTTCCGCGGCCATTTCGTTGCGAACCACGCTGCCCTGTGCAATTTTCGCGATCAACGTAGGCGAACTCGAACAGGTGGCGACGCGCTTTGGTCAGGACTACGCCGATCGGGTGCTGATCGAATTCGGCAGGCGGCTCGAGGTGACACAAGGGCAACTCAACTGCGCAGCGCTGCTCGACCCGCACGTGTTCGTGGTGCTGGTCGTCGATTTCAGCGCGGACGCGCTCGGCTGGTGCGGCAACGCGCAACCATTGGCGCAGCGCATGACGACCAGCCCGGACGCGGCGCTGGACGAACTCCGGGACAATCTTCGGAGATTGATCGAGGCGCCCGTTCGGGTGGAGGGCCATGAGTTCCGGGTTTCAACGCGTGTGGGCTGCGCATCGATTGGCGACGGCACGATCGACCCGAAGAAAGTGCTTGATCACGTACTAGCCGCTTCAGGCTGGGAAGTCGGTGGCGAGGCGGGCGCGGACAAGTGAGCGCTGCATTCAGAGGTGATTGGCACAGTCCCGCTCGCCCAACAGCGCGAGCACGGGTTCGAGCGAACGGTCCGGCATGCCTTGCGCTTCAAGGCGGGCAAATTCAAGCAACGCGCGTTCATGACGCGCCAGTGCCGTCAGTATCGCGGCGTCCTCTTCCGTGCTGTTGCGTTCCATCTCGTCGTAAAGCGTAACGAATCGCCCGATCTCCACGATAAACCACGCGATGAACGCGGGCCACGGCTGCCCGGCGTGTTGCCGGGCAAGCCGGATTCCCTTTTCACGTTGAGCCGTTTCATCGATCCCCGTGATGCCAAGACGGGCGATCAGAGGCGTCATGCGCATACGCGTCTGATATTCGAGCTGTGCCATGACGGCAAGCTTGCGCTGTCTGTCCGGGGCCACTGCGTCGCGGGCCATCGCGGCGAACCATGCTTCTCCATAGAGTTCGCCTTCGAAGGCCGCCTTGATTCTGGCTATATATTCGGTTCTGTTCACGCACGACCTCACAGGTAGACACCGGACGGGACATCCATTACGCCGGAAACACGGCGAAGTGATGCGACAGCCAGACCACGAGCACGGCTACGACGAGCGTCAGATAGGGCAGCATGCCGGCGCGCCGTTTCGTCGTGCCGTCGTCGGACTTCAGTTCCATGTCGTCCAGCATCGCGTCCGGGAAGCGGCCCTTGTCCTGCACATAGTGCCGGAAGATGAAGACGGGGATGATCAGCGCGATTGCCACCAGACCATTACGCAACGTGCCCGGCCCCCAGATATCCGCGCCTGCGCCAATGCACACCAGATCGATGAACCCGCACAGTGCGCCGAGCGCCAGCAGCCAGTTCGGGCATTTGAACGGACGTGCCCAGTTCGGACGATCGAGCCGGTGAATCCAGCCGGCCTGAAGGTTCAGAAAAACAAACCCGAAGTAGCAGACATTGGACATGGCCAGTATCGCGACATTGTCCGACATCATCAGCAGGATCAGGTTGAAACACAGGTCGGTCCACATCGCGCGCGTCGGTGCGCCGTGTTCGTTCACGTGCGACAGGTAGCGCGGCAGCCAGCCGTCGACCGATGCCTGATACAGCGTGCGGGAGGAGCCCATCATCGACGTCATCACCGACAGCAAGAGCGTGAACACGAGCATGACCACGATCAGGTAGAAGATCGTCGCGCCGCCGCCGATGATTCTCGCCATGGCCGCCGCGACGCCCGTGCCGTCATAGATGTCGGGTGCGAGCAGGCCCTTGAGTCCCATGGCGCCCTGGAACGACAGCGGCACGAGGATATACACCGCGAGGCACAGCAAACCGGAATAGAAGATCGCCTTGAACGTGTCCGTTTTAGGGTTCTTGAATTCACGCGTATAGCAGACGGCCGTTTCGAAACCATAAGTCGACCAGCCGGCCACAAAGAGCCCGCCGATCATCAGTGTTACGCCCGCCGTATTCCATGTTCCCGGCACGACGTTGCCCTTGGCGTCATGCGCAAGCGGCAGCAGCGGAAACCAGTTGCTCATATGCACGCTGCCCGTGATCAACGGCTCGAGGCCGAACACGGTCAACGGAACGAGGGCGGCAATGCCCATGTACTTTTGCAGTTTGGCGGCGCGTTCTGCGCCGTGATGCTGAACGAAGAATGTCAGCAGCAATAGTGCTGCACCAAGAATGAAAGTCGAGTTGATGCGAAGATTCAGGCCCTCCTTGATGAAGTCGAGCTTCAGCAGGGTAAATGACCACGTGTTGATCGCGGCGTCGGCGGGAAAGAGTGTCGAGAGAACATAGCTTGCGCCGAGACCCGTACCGAGTGCGAGCACGGGCGACCACGCAAACCAGTTGCACCATACGGAGACGGGCGCGAGAAACTTCGAATAGCGCACCCATGCAATCGCGCCATAGATTGACGCGCCACCCGATTTATGAGGAAAGAGCCCGGAAATTTCCGCATACGTGAAGCACTGAATGAACCCGATGGTGATGGACGCGATCCAGATGATCCACGCTGGCTGGCCGACGGTTGCGGCAATGGCGCCCAGCGTAAAAAGAACAAAGGCCGGCGAGCCGCTCGCTACCCAGAAGGCGTCCTTCCACGTCAGCGAACGCTTGAGGGTTGACCGCACGCCGTCGTCGGACAGTCCCTCCAGGCGGTGAATTTCTTCGGTTGCACTCAATTTACGTCTCCTTGAGCACAAACCGGACGGTTGTCACGGTAGTGCTCTTTAGTTTTGAAGATTCAGTTTGCGGCGGGCGGCTGGGTGACGGTTATTGTCAACCGGCTTACCCAACTGCCGTGCGCTTTTTCTTGTCGGGGTCGTCGAATGGCAGCGCTGCCGCGCTCGCGTGGGCTTCGAGACTGCCTTTTACCTCGAGCGCAACGCCTTCCCGGGCCTGGGCGACGTTCAGACGCGCAATGGCGAGTGAACGGCCAGTGAGCCGCGAGTACATGCCGCAGGTGATGACGCCGACCTGTTCGCCGTTGTGCCACAGGGTGTCGCCAGCAGCCGCAGGGCGCGAGGCGGCTAAATCGACGCCATAGATCCGGAAGCGCTCTTTTCCGGCGAGCCGGAAATGTTCTCGTGCGCCACAGAATTCGGTCTTGCCAGGCGAAACAGTAAAGTCGAGACCCAGTTCCCACAAGGTATCGCCAGCTTTTTCGTCTGCGAATGGGTACATCTCGGAGTTATCGTAGGGGAAGAAGAGCAGGTAACTCTCGACGCGCAGCCAGTCCAACGCAAGGAACGCACACGGAACGATGCCGAATCCCGCGCCCTTTTGCAGGATGGTGTCCCAGATCAGCCGGGCGTCGGCGGCCTTGCAGAAGATTTCGTAGCCGCGCTCGCCCGTGTAGCCTGTGCGCGAGATCATCACGGGCCGGCCAAAAAGACGTGTTTGCACGTGATGAAAGTACGGCAGATCGCGTATGCCGGGCACATGTTCCGCCAGAAATTCGACTGCACGTGGTCCTTGCAACGACAGGTCATGCAGGTCATCGTCGAACAGCACAGCGACCTGACGACCTTGCGCGGAACGTACCAGGCGTTCGTAGCCTGTGCCCGCGCCGTGCACGACCATGAACGCGTTGGGACCCGTGCGGTACACGATGCAGTCGTCGACGAACTTGCCCTCCTCGTTGAGGATGGCGGCGTAGGCGGACTTGCCTGGGTAGAGCTTGCCGATGTCGCGTGTCGTCGCCCAATCGAGCAGGGACTCGGCATGAGGCCCCACGTAGTGCACCTTCTTCAGGCCGGAGACATCCATCAGTCCCGCTCTGGTGCGGATGGCTTCGTGATGGTCGGCGAGATCCGTGGAGTAGGTCCACGCGGTGCCCATGCCGTTCCAGTCCTCCAGCTGAGAGCCCAACGCGCGATGACGGTCCGCGAGTGCTGAGATGCGCCATGAATTTGCCATATGACACTCCGTGAAATGGACGGTATGAATTGGAGGGGAGTGCGCATCGTGGGAATTCGCGAACAGGACGAATTGAAGCTACGCAGCATTGTCTCCGTAGGTAAGATCGTTTCCGATCTGGGACAAATGCTCAATCCTGTCGACGGGGTATAACCGGTGAGGTAGGGCTGTCGTGAAGGGAGTACATTTACCCCTCACGAAGCAATTGGATTCAGGCGGAGAGCGAGGTAGACGTGATGCAGGCGATCAGGCAACAGCGCGATTTCGAAACATTTCCCACCGAAATCTCGCGATGAAATACGCATCCATCACCGCGATGGCGTAGACAAAAAGCCCGCCGGCATGCCGTCCAGCAAAGGACCGTTCGGGCGCGGCGAGCTGCATCGTGACAAACCCTAACGACAGCATGAAGAACATCATGATCAGCGCGCGCGTCGGCATCCGGTTGATCACCTGGCCCGCGCCGGGCAATAGGACTGCCGCCACCAGCACGAGATAAGGGTGCAGCGGCCGTCTGCTGCGTGTGGCCTCACGCTTTCCCATGGACACCTCCCTTCATCACATCGGTACACACATGCATGGCCTGATCCATCAGCGACTTGACGAGCGCTGCGGGGAGCCGTGCCTCGCGAAACACGGCCCGGCGTAACACCAGATAATCGCCGCGCTCAGCAGCGTGCGCCTGATAGACCATCCTCACGCCTTGGCGCGTGACGAGCATCTCCTTCGCGCGCGGGTCGGTAAAGAACCGCTTCACGTGAGGATCGAGCACGGCAAGCGGAAGTTCCGTTGCAGGTCTGTCGGCTTTGATCGTCATTTGGCGAGGCCACGCATGCGGCGTCATGATCCGAACAGGCAAACCGTCGGCGGGTGAATAGAATTCCGTGTTCTGCGCGCGCACGAGCAGATCGACGGCACCCGTCATTGGCAGTTTGCGTTTCACCGTGACGAGCAGCCAGAGCGACGGCACCTTGCGAAAGGCGACGTCGTCGACGAGCGGCTCGATGTGCACTTCATGCCCGCCATAGCGCCCGGCAAGCGCAGGCCAGGCGACGGCGTCCTGCGTCAGCCGATGCTGCTCGAAGAGCGCGAGGCACGCATCGAACAGCTTGCCGCGCTCCGCTCGCAGTGCGTTGCGATCGCGCCAGTGCATCAGGCCAAGCGTGGCGAGAAATAGAACGGCCAGTGCGATGCCCATCAATTGCATGTCGAAGCGCTCCATGTTGGCGCGGGCCGCATCAATAATTCTTCGGACGTGGCCAGTCCATCGTGAACTGATCGCCGCGCTTCACGTACTTGTAGCGATGCAGCGCGAACCAGATCGAGGCCGTGATATAGAACGCCATGATCGACAGCAGCGAAGCGCCATAGCCCAGATAAGTCGCGAAGTAAGTGGCGGTGCACAGCACCGCCAGCACGATGGCTGGAATGGGATGAAACGGATGGATGTAGCCGCGATTGATGCTGCCAAGCGGCCACTGCCGGCGGAACTTGACGATATTGATCGACATGAACGTGTAACCGAGCAGGCCGGAGAGAATCGAGAACGTGATCACCTGGTCGAGCAGGCCCGTGAACGCGAACGAAATGGCGATTGGCACGAGAAAGATGATCGCGCGATAAGGCGTGCGATAGCGCGGGTGCACGGCGCCAAACCACATCGGCATATAGCGGTCGCGCGACATCGAGAACCACGCTCGCGACGCGTCGTTGATGCAGCCGTTAGCGGAGGCGACGGCCGAGAACAGGGTGCCCACGAACAGCAGCGTCTGCAAGGACTTGCTGCCCGACAGACGCGCGGCGTCGTAGAGCGGAGTCACCGCCTGGCCCAGGTACTCCCACGGCATGAGTCCTGTGGCGACATACCAGGTCATGGCTGCCGCGATGAGCAGCGTAATCATGCCGCACATGGTCCCAAGCGGAATCGATCGGCCCGCCGAGCGAACCTCCTCCGCCGCCTGACAGGTGCCTTCGATACCCAGGTAATACCACATGCCGAACTGCAAGGCGGCGACGACGCCGAGCCATCCATAGGGCAACTGCGTGAGCAGTTCGTGATGAATCAGCGTTTGCCCCGGATGCCAGGGCGCGACACCCAGGAACAGCACAACGATCGCGATGAATGCGACGGCCGTGATCACGAAGTTGACCGTGAGCGTCACAAACACGCCGCGATAGTTGAGGAGGGCGAGGAACGCGATCGTCACGAGCGTGAACGGCCGCGAGTCGAAGTTGGCGTAGCCTGAGTCGGCGGCCACGGCCTTGATCAGATCGCCTACCACGAGCGCATCCGCGGCCTCGAGCATCGTGTACGCCATCACGAGATAGAGCCCCACGTTGAACGCCATGAGCGGCCCGATGATGTGCTTTGCCTGCGTGTATTGTCCGCCCGCCGCAGCGACGGTGGACGTCACTTCCGAGTCGATCATGGCCACGCACGTATAGAGCAGGCCGATGATCCAGCACGCGATCAGTGATCCATATGCGCCGCCTTTGGCGACGGAGAAGTTCCATCCCATGAACTCGCCGACTAGCACGATACCGACGCCGAGCGCCCATACGTGAATCGGTCCCAACACTTTCAGCAACGCGATGCGCTCGCCTGTCTGTCCTGCTGTTGCGTCACTCATGAGCCGCTCCTCCGCGGGTTGATGCCAAAGGTTTTCTTATTCCTTGCCTTCCGTGGAACTCATCAGGAAGTCGTCGTTGTAGTCGCGCCCGACCTTGAATGCGTCGATGAGGATCCACGCGAAGATCAGGATCGACAGGCACCACGCGGCATTGCTCGACCATTGCCAGAAGTTCATCGCGTCACTCCCCGAATTTTTCGGCGATCACCTGCCGATATTGCCTGTCCGACACGCGCAACACGAAGCCGAAATAACCGACGATCACGAGTGCCGTCACGATCAGCGAGACGGGTTCGATCTGATAGTCAAAGCGGGTGGTAATGATGGGCTTGGCCTGCTCTGCGTCGTAGCCGAGCTTGCGCCATTGCGCTTCCATCGCCGGGTTTTGTCCGAGTTCCCGCCACGACACCTGCGTTTTCGCGGTTTGCGCTTCGGGTGGCTTGTCGGGTGCCTTGAGCAACAGCGGCGCAAGCAGGCTGCAGTACACGAGCAAGAGGAGAAAGACGCTATCTACAAGCTGCCCGAAGCCTTTCTGAACGGGCGGGACGTAATCGGTTGTCATAGTGAGTTGCTCCTCGCGGGTCGGAGTCGGGTTTGCATGTTCAAGGGCAATGCGGGTACCGCTCAGTTGCCAGCGTGGCAACTGAGGGCGCGTCGAAACACGGTGAAAATAAGGCCCGAACGCTTACTTGACGGCTGGACTGAGCGACTCGTCGTCGCGTCTTGCGAGTTCTGCCTTGCTGGCGCGGTTTTCGTCCAGGTGGCGTATGTCGAGGCCGTAGATGTGATCCTTGTCTTCCTCGTAATGGCGGATCATGGCAAGGATCGAGGCGGAGTTGAAAACGAGCACGGCGCCCACGCCGATGGTGAGCGCGACGCGTACGGATGTATCCGTTGTCTGGGCGGTCATCGCGAAGTAGACGTAGCCCAAAGTGACCCAGAGCGCCAGAAGAGCGATTTGCGCCATGCGCCGGTCGCGCAGGAACATTTGATCAATACGCTTGCGGATTGCGTGTTCCATCTCGGCAACTCCTTGTCGTGCCGGCGACGCCGGCGGTGGTCAATGATCTGGCTGTTTCTCCGTGATTCCCGTGCGTCAACAAAGTTTCCTGACAATATTTGTGCTTTGATGCACGGTTGTCAATATGGTTTGAGGGGGTAGATGGCTGGAAGCCCCGAGCTGCGGTGCCCGATACGGGTAGTCGAGGACAGCGGAAATTCGATCGAGGCTTGAGGTCGCCGGGCAGCATCGAAGTCGTACAACTGCCGACGGGGCAGGCAGGCGTGGTCAAGACGTTCGCTGAGGCGGTGATTCAGTGCGATGCCGTCCTTTCGATGTCACCCACTCGACGCAGGCGGCGCTCGCACATGCCGGGATTTGCTTTCTGATTCGTCGCGAGTTCAGATGAACCGCACCATCAGATCGGTGTCGTGAAACACGCCATCAATGCACTGCGCGTCCGGCTCCGTTCCGTACACGCGAAACCCAAGTGATTCGTACAGCGCGCGAGCCGACCCGTTCGTGCTCGTGACCCGCAAACCGAGCTGCCGCAATCCGTCGATCTGCGCGGCGCGCGCGAGCAGTTCCGTCAGCAGCGCGCGCCCGGCGCCGCGTCCCGCCGCTTCAGCTGCGACGTACATGCCGATCACATGGCCCTTGTGGCGCTCCTTGTACCGTGTCTCGCGCAGCAGCCCGACCGTACCGACGAGCGCGCCATCTATCGATGAAAACGCGCCCAGCAGGAAGTTGCCGGACGCGGCATGCGTGCCGTCCAGCATCGCATCGTGTTGCGAAGGGCCGCGCTCGACGGCATCTTCATAGCTTTGCCCAAACGCGGCGGGGTGCGTTTTCAGGCCGCGCAGCCGCAGCGCAAAAAACGCGTCGCGGTCGGCGGGCTCCAGCTGGCGGATCGAAATGTTTTCGTGCATGCGCGTCCCTCAGTCGCCCACAGCGTCCGACGACGCGCGCGTATCCGCGAACCTGCGCAGCGCGTCGGCCGTCTGCGGATCGGCGGGGAAGAAGGTTTCGATCGCGAGTTCCGACAGCGTGACGTCGACGGGCGTGCCGAACACGGTCGTCGTGCTGAAGAACGACAGCACGCCGATTTCGGTGCGCAGGCGCAGCGGCACGGCAATCTGTTCGAGCGGCGAGGCGGGGCTCTCGTCGGCGGGTTCGGCGTCGGGCGGCGTCGGGTAGGCGGCCAGCTCGTCGTAGAGCGCGGCGAGCGTCGGGTCGGCGCTGACGTCGACCTGGCGCTGCAGACGCGACAGCAGATGCGCGCGCCAGGCATGCCAGTTGGCGATCTGCGACGCGATGCCGTCCGGATGCATCGACAGACGCAGCGCGTTGACGGGCGCTTCGAGCAGCGCGGGCTTCGCGGCCGTCAGCAGCGGCGCGAGCGCGTTGTTCGCGGCGACGATCGTCCAGTGCCGGTCGATGGCGACGGCGGGATACGGCTCGTGGCCCTTGAGCACGAGATCGATCGCTGCGCGCGCCGCGTCCAGTTGCGGGTCGCTCAGTTGCCGCTCGCGGTAGAGCGGCGCATAGCCCGCCGCGACAAGCAGCGCATTGCGCGCCCGCAGCGGTACGTCCAGCCGTTCGGCCAGATGCATGACCATTTCGCGGCTCGGCAGCGCACGGCCCGATTCGACAAAGCTCAGGTGGCGCGTCGAAATCTCGGCTTCGGAGGCGAGCAGCAACTGGCTCATCCGGCGCCGCTGGCGCCAGTCGCGCAGCATGTCGCCGACCGTGCGGCTCATCGAAGGGGCGCCCGAGGGCGCGGACAAGGTGGCAGTGAGCGTGTTCATGGCGTCGATGATAGCCAAACCCGGGAGCAATTCCATTACCTCCGAGGTAATGCGTCGCCGCGCGCACAGTCGCCGGCGCAGCCAAACGCGCTCATACTGAAGTCCCTAGCGACCGTTCCGGAGGCGAACATGTGGGACAAGATCGAGCACAACGGCCAGGAAGTCTGGGTGCTTCCCGTCACGGCCTATGGGCCGCCCGTGCCGGAGACCTTGTGGCACTACGTCGGTTATGTGTGCCATCACGGCGCCGACGCGCATCTTGCAGGACAAAGCCGCCGCTTCCAGGAACTCGTCGCGACGTTCCACAGCGAAGAGGAAGCGCGCGAAGCCGGGTATGACGCAGGCCGGCGGCTCGCCGATCAGATCAGCACCGC
Organism: Paraburkholderia sp. SIMBA_054; assembly: GCF_046534875.1. NCBI lineage: Bacteria > Pseudomonadati > Pseudomonadota > Betaproteobacteria > Burkholderiales > Burkholderiaceae > Paraburkholderia > Paraburkholderia sp. SIMBA_054. The sequence continues at coordinate 136,426 of NZ_JAWRXV010000020.1, forward strand.
GAACGCATAGCACGCGTTCGCTGAATCCACTCCGCATGATTTTCTCTCCGGCACCTGCCCGCTGTGAAGCGGCGGGTGCTGCCGGATCATTACCTCCCGCGTAATCGACTCACGTACGTTCATCGACGAATCTTCAGTCCGAGGCCGCCGCAAACACGCAGCACGCGGCGGACTTCTCGACCCTCCATCGACTGAAGGAATCCATGATGAACGCGCATACCGCACTGATCGACCGTTACTTCGACGCCTGGAACGAAACCGATACCGGCCGCCGCCGCGAGCTGATTTCGGCGACCTGGGCGAACGATGCCGCTTACCTCGATCCGCTTCTGTCCGGCAACGGGCACGACGGCATCGACGCGATGATCCACGCCGTCCATGAGCGCTTTCCGCACCACACGTTTCGCCGCACGACGGAGGTCGACGGCTTCGCGGATCGCCTGCGCTTCTCGTGGGAATTGCTGACGCCCTCGGGCGCTTCGATCGTGAAGGGCTCCGACTTCGGCGTCGTCGAGTCGGGCGGCCGGCTGCAGTCCGTCACCGGCTTTCTCGACGAAGCGCCCGGCGCAGCCTGACGCATAGCCAGCAATAACCAGCCATCCCACATACCAAGACAGGAGAGCGATCATGCATGAGCCCGCCGTCACCTTGAACGCCGACGCGTATGCACGCGTGCAGGACACAATCGATGCGGCATCGGGTGCCATCGCCGGATTCGCGCTGCTCGCGGGCGCCCGCGCGTTCACGTTCATCGCGCTCGTCGCGTGGCGTGAGCCGGTGCTCGGCGGCGCGGGGCTCATGCTGCTCGCGCTGGTCGGCTGGCTCAGATTGTGTTTGTGTCCGAATATGTCATCTCAGAACCGTTGACGCCGTTGTTCGTCCTGACTAAAGTGCTGCGCAAGCGTAATGCAGATGTCAGATTTGAATTTCAACAAGACCTCGGGGAACGCAAGACCATGCAAACGACGAACAACATCGGAACGATGGGCACGGGCAGCACGAATAGCGCGGTTGGCAGCAGTTCCGGCACGCAAGCGGGCAACAAGCCGAGCTTCAAGGAACTGCTCGATCAGTTGACCGATTACACGAAAGGCACCACGGGCGAGCGAATCGAGAAGATGATTCTCGCGAAGCTCGGCATCACGGAAGAAGACCTGAAGAAGATGTCGCCCGAAGAGCGCGAAAAGGTCATGCAGAAAGTCCGCGACATGATGAAGAAAGAACTCGAAGCGCAGAAGCAGCTCGAGGAAATGCAGAAGGACCACAAGATCCGCGTGTCAGTTTGATGACGCGAAACCGGTCGACGTGACAGCAGCGGAAAGACCGTAAAGCACAGGCAAGGCGAGGGGCTCGCGTACAATCGACCCCTCCGTCCTCGTGCGCGACGCGGCGTTGCGCCGAACCGCTGCATCATGAATCACGATATCGCCCAAAGCCTCGCTGACGCGCAGCAGAAGTTCACCGCCGGCCAATACGACGAAGCGGCAGCGCTGCTGCACGGCATTCTGTCGATCGATCCAGACCACAGCGAAACACTCGAAGCGCTCGGCTACGTCGCGGCGAAGCAGGGTGATTTCGCGCGCGCAGCCGACTATGCGATGCGCGCCGCGCAGCCCGCATCGACGAACCCGCAGCAGCTTCATTTCGCCGCTCATATCTGTCAGCTCGCGGGGCGTCATGCCGACGCCATCGCGCTTTACGAGCGCGTGCTTGCCGCGTATCCCGATCACGCGGAATCGCTGCATGGCGCGGCGATGTCGCTCGTCGCGACGGGCGAGCACGAACGCGCGCTGCAACGTCTCGCGCGCCTGACGCAGCGCTATCCGCAATCGGCCGAAGTGCACTACAACCGCGGCACGCTGCTTGGGCAGATGGAGCGCTATGACGAAGAACTCGCCGCGTATCGCCAGGCGATTGCGCTGAAGCCCAATTTCGTGCGCGCGTATGTGAACCTGGGCGTCGCGTTGCGCGATCTGCATCGTTTCGATGAAGCGTTGCAGCAGTTCAAGAAGGCCGTATCGATCGATGCGAATGATGCCGGCGCGCGCACCAACCGCGCGCAGACCAATCTGCTGCTAGGCGAGTTCGAACATGGCTGGCGCGAATACGAATGGCGCTGGCTCGACGGCACGATGAGTCACGGTTTGCCCGACGCGACGCTGTGGACGGGCAAGCAGCCGCTCAATGGCAAGACGGTGCTCGTGCATGGCGAGCAGGGTTTCGGCGACACGGTGCAGTTCATCCGTTTCATTGGTCGTCTGAGTGCGATGGGCGCACGTGTCGTCGTGCGGGTTCAGGATGCGTTATTGCCGCTGTTGCGCGGCTATCCCGGCGCGGCCGATGTGATCGGCGAAACCGCGCCGCTGCCCGCATTCGACTACCACATTCCGATGCTCAGTCTCGCATTCGCGCTGAAGCTGCGCGAAACCGATCTGAGCGCTGCAAGCCCCTATATTCATGCGGATTCGCAACTGGCCGCGCAATGGGCCGACGTATTCTCGCGAGACGATGCAACGCCGCGTGTGGGCATCGTATGGTCGGGCAGCCGCACGCATCTGAACGACCGCAACCGGTCGATTCCGCTCGCGCAGTCCCTGCCGCTGTTCGATGCGAACGCGCAGTTCGTTTCGCTGGTGAAGGACGTGCGCGAAAGCGATCGCGCGTGTCTCGATGAATGCGTTGCGCGCGGCGCGTTGCGCGATGTGTCCGACCGGCTGACGACTTTCGCCGAGACGGCGGCGCTTGTCGCGCAACTCGATCTCGTGATCACCGTCGATACGGCCGTTGCACATGTTGCCGGCGCGCTCGGCAAGCCCGTATGGATCGCGTTGCCGTTCACACCCGACTGGCGCTGGCAACTGAAGCGCGACGACAGTCCTTGGTATCCGCAAATGCGCCTGTTCCGTCAGTCGAAGCGCAATGACTGGAGCGACGTCATGGAGAATTTGCGAACCGCACTGGATTTGCAGGCATAGCGCAACGCAGCCTTGTTTTGCGCAGACAAAAAGGAGCACTGACAGGTGCTCCTTTTTCACATCGATAAAACGCTTAGCCGAGTTTCACTTCGATTCGCCGCGGCTGCGCCTGCTCGCGGCGCGGAATGACGAGCTTCAGCACGCCATCCTTCAGGTTGGCTTCGATCTTCGACGTGTCGAAGTCGTCGCTGATCGAAAAGCGCCGCGTGAAGAAGGGCGCGCGCACTTCGGTATGCGAGAGCCGCACATTCGATGAAGCCGGGACCACGGATTCACCTTCGATCGTCAGGCTGCCGTCGTGCACGCGAATGTCGAGCTTGTCCTTCGATACGCCAGGCAGATCGGCCCATAGCGTCACCGCCTTACTGTCCTCGACGATATCGACGGGCGGCGTCAAGGTCACGCGACGTTCCTGCTGGCGCGCGCCGTTGCGGCTCACCGCGCTCTCGTCGCGCTGGGTCACTTGAGTGTTGTCGCTCATGATGTTTTCCTCGCCCTTATTGAACCGTGATTGCGCGCGGCTTCGACGCTTCGCGCTTGCCGACCGTGATCACCAGACAGCCGTCCACATAACGCGCCTGCACATTGTCGGGATCGGCCTGTTGCGGCAGTTCGACGACACGGCGGAACGCGCCGTTGAAGCGCTCCTGCGCATAGGCGCGAGCGCCTTCTTCCTGCGCGGGGCGTGCCGCTGCGCGCTCGCCTGCGATGGTCAGCAGGCCCTTGTCGATCGACAGCTCCAGCTTTGACGGATCGATGCCGGGCGCGAAGGCGACGATCTCGATTGCTTCGTCGGTCGTGCCGATGTTGAGGCTCGGGAATGTGCCGGCACGGCTCGAACGCAGGCTCGAAGGGAAGCCGTTGAACACGCTCGACATGTGCCGCTGCAAGCGGTCGAGTTCGCTGAACACATCGGTTCCGAAATACAAGTCACTCATGGTCGCTCTCTCCTCTGAGCGGCGAGGCGCGCCGGCCTGAGTGTGCCGGTTTGCCTGTCATGCCGCGACGAACGAATGGATACATGCAGCGCCGTCATGTCGATGCAGCGGCTGCCCTAATGACTCGATAGATAGGAAGTCTGTGCAAACTTTCAAGTGCGATTTCTGAAAAAATCGAGTCCTTGAAATGGGCTGGAGGCGACCTCAATTAAGTGCGTTCACGGGGCGCGGCCCGTGTTTCCGATGCCTGAAAACACCATCTCGAGTTCATCGACATGTGTGACCCTCACTCTCCCGCAGCAAAGCAAGGACTTGATATCGATTCGGCCGGCAAGTGTGGCGGAGCTGTTTTCCCGGCAACGGATGGTGCGTATTCTTCCTGTAGAACTGAAGTCCCGTTCACATAAACCTTTGGCGTGGTTACGCGTAAGGATGCGCATCTCTCGCCGGCGGCACGCCACTTTGTGCAGGTGCTTCGCCAGCGTCGGCCCGACGCTGAGGCTTAATCGACAAGGGTTCTGGTCAGATACCAGGCGAAAAATAATGCGCCCATGCTGTACTGCAGCGAACGTCAATGCGACGTCGTCTGCCCGCCAAACCTCGCTCTGTCGACGCTACTGGTTATCACCGATATAACCTATCGCGTTCACGTGATTGGAAGGTTTCATTACCCGTACACAGGTCGCATCAGTACACTCGAATTGTCAGTGTGATGGCGCGTCTTGCAACCCTCGAATCGGCAGCGCTGCGAATCACGAATGCCGGGCGGAAGCGATTCGAGGTCGGTGATGCGCTCACAATGCGACCGCGTGTCAGTGCGCTATGCCATTACCCAATGGGGCAGTGAATTCGGCAATACATCTCCTCACACTGGCACAAACGACTGGACCCCTTCGAAATCCGGCTGATGTTAAAGGCCTGATTGCTTAGCGTGCCTGAAAGCACAAGTGACACAGCCGCTGGTAGCAGAAGCTCGACCGGCGCGGTTATTCATTGATAGACCTGCCTCAGGAGTGACATTGAAGATAGCTCAACATCTCGACCCGGCCACCATCAGCACGTTGGCGCTGGAAGAAATCGACGGACAGATTCTCGTGATTCGGTTGAACCGTCCCGAAGTGTCGAATGCAATCAGTACGCCAATGGGCCATGAGCTGATCAAGGTCTTTGGGGCACTGGAAGTCGACCCGACGCAATACCGTTGCGCGATTCTCACGGGAACGGGCGAGCGAGCTTTCTGCGGCGGCGCCGACCTGAAGCAGCGCGAAGGTATGACGGATGAGCAGTTCAGCACGCAGCACTATCTGTTTGAAAGAATGGTTCGCGCAATCACTCACTGCCCGATTCCTCTTATCTGTGCTGTCAATGGGTCAGCCGTGGCAGGCGGGCTCGAACTGTTGCTGGCGTGCGATTTCGCGTACGCCTCGAAGAATGCAGTGTTCGGATTTACCGAAGTGAAGCGCGGAATCATGCCGGGCGGCGGTGGCACCCAGCAACTTCCGCGCACGATTGGTACGCGTCGCTCGAAAGAACTGATTTTCCGCGGTTCGAAGTTTTCGGCGGAAGAAGCACTTGCCTGGGGCGTCGTGAACCAGTTGTACGAGCCGGGCCAGGTACTGGCGCGCGCGATTGAAGCTGCCCGGGATATCTGCACGAGCGCGCCGCTCTCGGTTTCGCAAGCAAAGAAGGCAATTGACCTCGGCATGCAGAGCGACCTGAATACGGGTCTTTACATCGAAATCGAAGCATACAACCGACTTATTCCGACGCAAGACCGTCTGGAAGGTATCAGTGCATATAACGAAAAACGACAGCCCGTCTTCAAGGGTCGCTAGTCGCACAACAAGGGAAAGCCGTCAGTCGATGCTGGCGGCCTGCTAACCGGCCTCGACGGCTGGAGGAGACATGCATGAATTTGCCCATCGACGCTGCAGCTAACCCGCAAGCCGAGCAGACGTACCGCAAAATCACCAGGCGCCTGATTCCTTTTCTGTTCCTTTGCTATGTGTTCGCTTTCCTGGACCGCGTGAACGTAGGCATCGCACAGCTTGATATGAAGCACGACGTTGGCTTCAGCGACTTGACTTACAGCATCGGGGCAGGGATTTTCTTCCTTGGCTATGTCCTTATGGAGGTGCCGAGCAACCTCCTGCTGACAAAAATCGGCGTCAAGCGCACGTTTTCGCGAATCATGGTCCTGTGGGGCATCCTGGCAGCAGCGACCGCATTCGTGACGCTTCCGATGCATTTCTACACTGTGCGTTTCCTGCTCGGCCTTGCCGAGGCCGGTCTCTATCCGGGCATCATTTTCTACCTGACGCGCTGGTATCCCGTGGAGCGTCGCGCAAAGGCCATCGCAATCTTCACCTGTGCAACAGGTATCGCAGGTTTGCTTGGTGGACCGATGTCGGGTTGGCTGATGACCCACATGGAAGGCGTTCGAGCACTGCACGGCTGGCAGTGGATGTTCGTCGTTCAAGGACTGCCGGCAAGCTTTCTGGGCGTCGTAGCCTTCTTCTTCCTGGATGACGGTCCCGAGAAAGCGAAATGGTTGAGCGTCGAGGAAAAGGCACAGGTGCTCGCTGACATCAACAAGAGCTCTGGCGTGAGTGACAAGCATGCGGAACACACTTTCGGGCGCGCACTCCTTGACCCACGCGTGTACGTGATGGGGTTCGTCTGGTTTGCACAGATTGCGGGTGTGTTCGCAATCGGCTTCTGGTTGCCCACGCTTATCAAGAGTACGGGGCTGAGCAGTCCGCTGGAAATCGGTCTCTACTCGGCGATTCCGTACTTTGTGAGCTGGCTTGCGCTCATTGGGATGAACTGGAACTCCGACCGGACAATGGAGCGTCGCTGGCACTGCGGCATCACCATGATTATCGGAGCGATTGGATTGTTCGCGGCAGGCCTGATTCACGGCAGCCTTGCGTGGTCCATCGTTGCTTTATCCGTCGCGACGGCCGGGATTCTTGCTCCCAATCCGCTTATCTGGGCGATTTCGACGGATTACATCCGCGGTAGTGGCGCTGCAGGTGGCGTGGCGTTGGTGAACTGCATCGGTCTGCTTGGTGGTTTCGTTAGCCCGATGATCATCGGGTCCATCAAGACAGCGACTAACAGCATGGTTGGAGGCCTTGGCGCCATCTCTTTGCTCATGGTCCTTGGTGCGCTTGCCGCGATTGTGCTCGCGCCCAAAACGACGGGAGCCAGGTCGGTTGCCGAGCTTGCGGCTGACAAGCTGGATGACTCGGTGGCGGCGAACGCAATGCTTTGACAGATGCCCGGACGGGTCATCTGGTTACGACGGAGATTCTGGAATGACGACGCGTGAAAAGGTGCAAGTGCGCGAGGTAGGTCTGCGCGATGGTCTGCAAATGGTCCAGACGATTCTGTCGACCGAGCAGAAGCTTGAGTGGTGCCGACGGATGGTGGATGCAGGGTCGGTTGAGATTGAGGTGACATCGTTTGTGCCTCCCAAAATCGTCCCGCAGTTTGCCGATGCAGCCGAAGTCGCACGTGGCGCGCTGGAGATACCCAACCTTCACGCCGCTGCACTCGTGCCTAATCTCAAGGGCGCACAGCGAGCGATAGAAGTTGGCTTGCGAAAAGTGCACTACGTGCTGTCAGCCAGTAACGAGCACAACCTTAAAAACGTTCGTCGAACCACCGCGGAGTCTGTTGAAGATTTTCGACGGATTGTTGTCGAGCGTGATGCAGGCGGGAGCACGTCACGCAGCGTCACGCTCGGCGCCGGCGTAGCGACAGCATTCGGGTGCACCATCTCCGGCCGGGTCGAGGAAAGTACGGTACTTGGTCTCGTCGAGACACTTCTGGAAGCTGGCGCCGACGAAATCACGATTGCCGACACAGTTGGCTATGCAAATCCCGGGCAGGTCAGGGCACTGATGCGTAAAGTTCTCGCCATCACTAAAGACGTACCGGTCGCCTGCCATTTCCACGACACGCGTGGCCTTGGTCTTGCAAATGTCGTCGCCGCGCTCGACGCAGGGGTGCGCAGCTTTGACTCGTCACTTGGCGGCCTTGGTGGATGTCCGTTCGCACCAAATGCAACTGGGAACATCAACACTGAAGATACGGTATTCCTGCTGGAGTCCGAAGGTCTCGATACGGGCATTGATATCAATGCGCTGCTTGCAATACGAGAGACGATTGCAGGCTGGTTACCGGGCGAACCGTTCACGGGTGCGATTGCGCATGCAGGCTTGCCGAAGACATTCGATTTACGCGAGGTCGCGGTGGCCTAGTGCATTGCGTCCGGGAAACACTATTTTTGAATTGAAAGAAGGAGCGCGCAGTGCACGTCCAGAAGATTGGCGATATCGAGATTCGCAAAGTGAGTGAGATTGATAGTCTGGAATTTGAGCCGAATTGGCTCTTTCCTACCGTTGACCTCGACTTTGTGAAGGAACAGCGGAGTTGGCTCGGCCCGCATCTCATTGAGCCGACAGAACTCAAGCTGTATCTCAGCTTCCACAGTTACGTCGTCAAGACCCGTCACCACACGATTCTCGTGGACACGTGCAATGGCAATCACAAGCAGCGACCGTCGATGCCCTCGTGGAGCAATCTGCAGACACCGTACATCGAGAATCTGGCCGCAATCGGCATCCGACCGGAAGATATCGATTACGTCATGTGCACGCACCTGCATACTGACCACGTCGGCTGGAACACCCGTCTCGAAGATGGCCGTTGGGTTCCGACCTTCCCGCGTGCGAAATATATCTTTTCGCGCGTCGAGTACGACCATCTGCTGAAGCTGCATCAATCGAACCCTGAGATGCCGGTCAACCGGGGCTCGTTTGTTGACAGCGTCCTGCCCATCGTGGAACACGGTCAGGCGACGTTCGTGGAAATGGACCACTCTTTCGAACACGAGCTCGGCAAGGACGTATGGCTGTCCCCGGCAGTGGGCCACACGGCGGGCCACGTTCTGGTACACATTGGGCACGAGCATGGCGAGCATGCTGTCATGACTGGTGACGTTATCCACCACCCAATCCAGTTTGTCGCCCCTTCGCTTGCCAACGCTGCAGATTTCGACGCAAAGCTGGCTCATGAGGCCCGCTTTGGCGTGATGAGCCGGTACGCAGACACGTCAACAAAGCTTCTTACGGCCCACTTCCCGTCGCCAACGGCGGGTCGGATAGTGAGTCACGGCGACGCGTTCCGCTTCGCTTTCGACAAGGCATAGCGGTCGCGGTGCAGGCGCACACGTGTCTCAAAGGTCACATTTCCGCGATGCGGCTCTGGCAAAGTTCGATGAACTTCTGAACAGGCTGCGTCAGTGTTGCGCCTCGTCGTGTCGCGATGCCGTAGGGAGCGCCTCTTCGCTCGATATAGAAGGGGAGTATCTTGACCAGGCCACCTGTTGCGAAATACTCGGCAACCTTGCGGGGTATCAGGCCGACCGTGCCGCTTCCCGTCTGAAGCAGCGCGAGCGTGGCGAAGGTTGAAGACGTCTCCATCGCGTAGCGTGGAAAGCTCAGGCCCTCATCGTCAAGCAATTGCTCGAAAAGCGAGCGCATCGGAAGCGTTGCCTGCGGAACAATCCAGGGGTTGCCGATGATGTCTGCCAGTTGCACCTCGGTTTTGTCACCAAGCGGGTCGGCGCCGTCAACGACGAGGCAGATTTCTTCGACCTCCAGTGGAATGAAATCGTAGGCTTCTGGGTGGACGCTGACACTCGGTCGCCCGATAACGAGATCCAGCAAGCGCTGGTCGAGCATTGCGAGCAAGCGCGCACTGTTGTCTTCCCAGACCTCGATCGAGGTATCAGGTTGGGCCTCACGCAACGCTTTCACGGTGGGCGCCAGCCATACTGGCAGCGAGCCCATTACGGCGCCAATCGCCAGGGTGCCCCCGCCACCTCGCAGGATTGCGGCCAGTTCATCGCGCATCGTTCCAACGTCCGCCCGAAGGGTTCTGGCGTGACGGATGACGCACCTGCCAAGGTCGTTGGGAACAATCCCGCGAGGCGATCGGGAAAACAGTTCGACACCGAAGATGGCTTCGAGCTCTTGCAGCGATTTGGTTATCGCCGGCTGCGACAGCGAGATCTGGTGGGCTGCCTTGCGCAGCGACCCGTGGTCGTCGAGCGCGATGAGCAGCGCAATATGGGCCCCGCGAAGGCGCCGCAGAATCGCATCGTTACTGGTTATCACGGATATAACCCCAGACGTTCACCTGATTCAAACCTTTCATTATCTGCATGGGAAGGGGCGTCAGTACACTGGACTTGTCGATGGACGCATGCGCGATTCGGGCGGTAATGCCCGCCAAAGCAGGACGCCTGACGATACGGCGCGAGGCGTTTGGCGGTAGGTGATAACTCGCACGAATCACTGCCGCGCAGTGTAACCGCGATTTCTGCCTCGATGCATGTGGACTGCATCTACGTCCGCGCTGTGATGGGCAACGCGTATCAGCGTCCGACCGGCATTTCCAGAAGGCTCATACCTGTCAACGGAGACAAACAAGCGTGAAACGGATAGGGATTGACGTCGGCGGCACCTTCACCGACGTTGTGATGGTGGACGACTCGACGGGTGCGGTGTGGTCGACCAAGGTGCCTACAACGCCTCAAGACCGGGTCGTAGGAACGGTCGAAGGTTTCCGAAGGATTCTTGAAATCTCGGGCTCGAAAAGTGCCGATATTTCCTTTCTTGGCCACGGTACGACGATGGCCACGAACATGGTCGTAGAGGGCACGGGCGCCAAAACTGCTCTGGTCACCACCCGCGGCTTCCGCGACATCCTCGAACTACGGCGCGCGTCCCGCCATGACCGTGCTGACCTCTATGACCTGCTGTTCGACAACCCTCGGGCGCTGGTGGAGCGCCGTTGGCGGCTCGAGGTGACGGAGCGTCTACGTTTTGACGGAAGGGTTGAGACGCCGCTCGCGCACGAAGAGCTGAGCGGGATTGCTGCACGCATCCGTGAGTCCGACGTGGAAGCAGTCGCGGTGTGTTTCCTGCACGCGCATGTCAACCCGGAGCACGAGAAGGCTGCCGTCGCGGCGCTGCGTGAAATGCTGCCCGACCGGTTCGTGAGTGCCTCCCACGAGGTCAATCCTGAAGCCATGGAGTATGAGCGGACCAGCTCGACGGTCATCAACGCGATGCTCGGGCCGGTCTGTGGCCGCTACATCGGTCGTCTGGTCGATGCACTTGCACAACTGGGCTTTGCCGGCAAGTTTCTCTTCATGCAGTCAAACGGTGGCCTCGCAAGCCCTGCACGCGTTGCGGACCGTCCGATCGTGCTTCTGGAATCGGGCCCCGCAGGTGGTGTCAGCGCTGCGATCCGCAATTGCGAGCGTAGCGATTTGCGCAATGCCATTCTCGGCGATATGGGCGGCACCACGTTTGACGTTTCGCTAATCCGGGATTTCCGACCCGAAATCCGGAACAAGAGCCTGTTGCATAGCTACACCGTGCGTTCGCCCAGCATCGACATCGACTCCGTGGGCGCGGGTGGCGGCTCCATTGTCTGGATTGACGCGGGCGGCGGCGTTCGAATCGGCCCTGAAAGCGCCGCGGCTGACCCGGGACCGGCATGCTACGGCCGTGGTGGCAAGCGACCAACGGTCACTGACTGCAACCTCGTGCTCGGCTACATCGACCCGGACAATTTCCTTGGCGGCGAATTCCAGCTGGACGCGAAGGCGGCATGGCGAGTCGTCGAAGAGGTTATCGCAAAGCCCTTGGGAATGAGTGTGCCCGAGGCGGCGCAGGCTGTGCGCTCTGTCGCGAACGCGTTGATGGCACAGGCGATTCGCATCATGACGGTAGAGCGGGGTTACGACCCGCGTGAATTTTCGTACATTTGCTACGGCGGCGCAGGTCCCGTCCACGCAGTCGACCTTGCCCACGAAATGGGGATTCGCCGCGTTGTGATTCCGCCATTGCCTGGGCTCTTCAGCGCGTTCGGCATGATGGTCGCCGACCAGCAGTATGACTATCAACGTCCGGTTGAATGTGACCTTGCCAGGCTCGGCGATGAAAGGTTGCATTCGGAGTTTGACGAACTGCTCGCGCTCGGTCGAAGCGAAGCGGAGCGTCACGGCGTGGAGGCAAATCAGACCCGCGCTGTGCGGCTGGCGGATTGCCGTTATGCCGGTCAGCCAGATGTCATCACGGTCGAGGTATCCGACGACGCATCATGCGCTGCGCTGGCGAGCGAGTTTGAAGCGGCACATCAGCGGCTCTGGAACTTTGTCAGCAAGGACAAGCCGATTGTGGTCGCGAATTTGCGTTTGCAGCTCATCGCGACGAGCGGTTGGCGAGGCGGCGTGGCGCACTCGGACGACGAAGCGGCCGTTGCTCCCGTTCGAACCCGTGACGTCTACATCGATGGCAATGTCCGAGCCTTGCCGGTCTTTGCTCGAAGCCGGCTCCCGGTGGGTGCCCGGATTGAAGGACCTGCTGTTATCGAAGAGCACAGTAGCTGCGCGGTCTTGAAGGCATCGCACACAGCGCGCGTCGACGACGACCTGAACCTCGTGATTGAACTGGCGGCATGAACATGGACATCGTTACATACGAAATCATCCGTAGCAGTCTGTTTGCGGTTGCGCGGGAAATGAAGATTGCCATGATGCGGACAGCGGGAAGCCCGCTGATGCACGCGAGTGGCGACTCATCTGCCGCTATCTTCGACGCTGACATGCAACTCGTTGCTCAAGGCAACGACATCCCTACGATGTTGGGCTCGGCAGTCATTTCCACCCGTGTCTCGGTCGAGGCCATTGGTCGCGAAAACCTGCTGCCCGGCGACGTCATTGTCAGCAACGACGCTTACGTCGGCGGCGGCAATCACCAGCCGGACGTCCAGTTCACGCGCCCGGTCTTCGTTGACGGTGAAATCGTTGCCTTCGTGATGACACGTGGGCACTGGACAGACATCGGTGGGCAGTCACCTGGCAGCTATGCAATTGCCACGTGGGACGTGTTCGCCGAGGGCATCCGGATTCCACCCGTCCTTCTCTATCGGAACGACGAGCCAGTGCGCGACGTACTGGAAATCCTGACGCGCAATAGCCGAAACTCGCATGAGCTGCGCCTGGACATTCAGGCGCAATATGCGGGCACCTTCGTGGGTGACCGCCGCATCGTGGACCTGGTTGCAAAGTATGGCGCCAACGCGTTGCGTGACGTGATGAGCCAGAGTCTCGACCACTCGGAGAAGCTCATCCGCGCAGAGATTGCGAAGATTCCGGACGGTGTCTACGAGGCGGAGGAATATCTCGATCCCATCGAGGCGCCGGGCTGGAAACACGAGCGCCCGCTGCTGAAGGTCAAGGTCATCGTGAAGGATGACCACATCACGTTCGACTTCACAGGCACAGGCGCTCAGGTGCGAGGCGGAATCAACTGTCCGTTCTCCGTCACCTGCAACAGCACCTGGTTCACAGTCAAGGCGTTGACGGACCTTAGCATCCCGATCAACCAGGGTTGCTATCGGCCGGTAACCATCATTGCCCCGCAGGGCAGCGTTCTCAATTGCGAATATCCGGCGTCGGTCGTATCTGGCAACACCGAAACATCGCCACGGGTCATTGACCTTCTCCTGAAGGCCCTCGCGCCCGCAGTTCCCAATCGCATTCTCGGACAAAGCAACTGCGCGGCGTGCGCGGGCATCTTTAGCGGACGCGATACGAATCAGGCTCGTGTTGCGGAGACTGGCGAAAAATTCGTCACGATGCACGACGTGCATGCTGGCGGGATGGGCGCGCGGGCAGCCAGGGATGGGGTAAGCGGCATCCGGGTCTATGTCGGCAATGCCGGCAGCCAGTCGATTGAAATGATTGAACGAACTTCGCCGTTGCTGGTTGAAGAGTGGTCGCTCGTACCCGATACGGGTGGCGCTGGCCGGCAACGTGGGGGCCTGACTTCCCGCCGTGTGTACCGCGTCGAATATGACGAAGCCACGTTCACGGTCTCGGGAGAGCGTGGGCACACGGCGCCGGAAGGCCATTTCGGCGGACTCGCCGGCAGCCCGTTCGTTTGCAAGGTGCAGCGAGCTGACGGGCACGACATGGTTGTACCCGCGAAAGGTGGCCAGACAGTCGTGTATCGGAATGACCGCGTCGTTGTGCAGCCGGCGGGTAGCGGTGGATTTGGTGAGCCGCTGGAGCGCGAGCGCGCATTGGTCCTGGCGGACGTCGCCGACGGCTACATCAGTCGGGACGCAGCCGTTCGCCTCTATCAGCTTGACCGCGAACTGATTCAGTCGGAGCAGATTGAAGTCGCCGCGGAGGCAACGTAAGCCGGTGACTGGAAACAAACGGAGTATGGAAATGACGAAGCAGCTTCCACTCGATGGCGTTTGCGTTGTCGAGATAGGCCACAGTCTCGCTGCACCTTATGCTGGCATGGTATTGCGGGCACTAGGCGCGGAAGTCATCAAGATTGAAAGTGCGGAAGGCGGGGACTATGCGAGAGACTGGGGTCCTCCTTTCATCGATGGTGCTGCGGCACTTTTTCACGCGGTGAACCACGGAAAATCGAGCATCGCAATGTCGCTGTCGGACCCCCAGCAGGCGGACCTGTTGAGGGACCTCATCGCGCGACGCGCAGATGTTGTGTTGCAGAACCTGAAAGCAGGCGGTACGGAGAAGTATGGGCTTGGCGCCGGGCAGATGTTGAAAGCCAAGCCCTCGCTGGTGTACTGCAATCTCGGCGCCTTCGGGACGGTCGGGCCGCTGCGCGACAAGCCTGGATACGACCCGCTCGCCCAGGCGTTCAGCGGCCTGATGAGCTTCATGGGTCAACCCGATGAGGCATTGAGCCGGATTCCCATCTCGGTGAACGACATGGGCACGGGTCTGTGGGCAGCGATCGGCGTGCTATCCGCGCTGTTCCGCCGGCAAACCACGGGCGTCGGTGAAGTCGTTTCTGTGTCGCTTTACGAAACCGCGCTCTCGTGGGGCGGGATGCAGATTGCCGACTACCTTGCGTGTGGAGCGCTTCCGGGACGGTGGGGTTCCGGCACGGCAGCCATCGTGCCGCACCAGGCGTTTGAGTGCGCCGATTCGACTATTATGGTCGCAGCAGGTAACGACCGGCTCTTCCGTCGGCTCTGCGAGGTTCTGTCAGTCAACGAGTTGGCGGACGACAGCCGCTTTGCAGCCAATGGAGCGCGAGTCAGCAATCGGGTGGAGCTGATTGCGCTTCTGCAGCACGAGTTCGGCAAGAACACGGCTGCACATTGGCTTGAGCGCCTCGACAAGGTGGGGATTCCCTGCGGACCGATTCAGACTGTCGACCAGGTTGTCGTCCATGAGCAGACGAAAGCGTTGGATATCCTGCAGAAGACTGAGGACGGCGCCGCGACGTTTGTGGGGCTTCCCGTCTCGTTTGGCGGAAAGCGGCCTGCCGATACCGGGTCCACACCGAAGCTCGGTGAGCATAACCATCTGCTCACTGACGCACTTCAAGAGACCTCCTGAGTTCGCATGGCGGCCGGTTGTCCTGTCTCGCGGATTGCGCTCCGCCGAACAAAAGACAAGACGCCGACCATGAGTGCAACGCCGCGCATCCCGGACAAAACATCGCGTCGAGCACGATATACCGGATAGGCTACGGGAATCGATACGTGAGCGACTACAGCGAGGTTCCATCCGGGCGACGACGACGACCTGGTCGCCACCCGGATCATTCGAAGGCTGACCGCGCGACTACGAAGTAATGGTCTGGTAACTGATTTCGCGTCTCGCTGCAGTCAACGTACGAATCGGCTCGCCTTTAATCCAGGCGCGAATGTTTTCAACGGATTCGCCATAGTAGAACTCATACGAACCCTCGGTGACATAGCCGAGGTGTGCCGTCGCAATGACGTTGTCCATCGTCCGGAACGGGTGGGTGACCGGGAGCGGTTCGATATCAAATACGTCCAGCGCGGCGCCAGCAATCTGTTTGCGCGATAGAGCCGCAATCAATGCGTTCTCGTCCACGATCGGCCCACGTGCTGTGTTCACAAGTAACGCATGTGGCTGCATCAGAGAGAGTTCACGAGCGCCGATCAGACCTCTCGTACGTTCGGACAGGCGAACGTGGATTGACAGGATGTCGCTGGACGCAAGCAATTCGTCTTTTGATACGTACTGAGCACCATGCATGGCAGCGGATTCTGCTGTCATGTTCTGGCTCCAGGCGATTGTCTTCATGCCAAAGGCCTGTGCGACGCGTGCTGTCACGCTGCCGGAGTAGCCTAAACCAAGCAGACCGATGGTCTTGCCGCTCAGGTCTCTGCCGACGGAGACTTGCCATCCACCATTTCTGAACGAATTGACCTCGGCGGGGATATGACGCGCGGCCGCGAGAATGAGTGCCCACGTGTGTTCAGCCGCTGCCGTCAGCGACGATGCCGTCCCGCAGACAGTGATACCCAGTTCGTCCGCGGCTTCAATGTCAATGGCAGCGTTCCACGGGCCCGTGCTTGCAAGCATTTTGAGGTTCTTGAGCCTCGACAGGACGCTCCTCGGGAACCAGGTTCGTTCCCGCATCACGCACAGGACGTCATAGGGTTGGAGCCGTTCGACCAGGGCATCCTCATTGTCGATATGGTCAGTGAAGATGGTGATTTCGGCATGCTTGCGCAGGCTGTCCCAGTTTCCGAACTTCATCGAGGTGTTCTGGAAGTCGTCGAGGATGGCGATTTTGTGCATGAGTTTCTTTACTGGTTGATGCCGGATGGGCGTATCGACCGCACACCCGGCGGGTCGTTCAAAGAAGAAGTTAGCTGCTGCTGATTACCGTTTCGATGGAACCTCGCTGGCGTTCACGCTGGTTGGGTCGCTTTCGGCTTGAATCCTACGAACATGACGATGATTCCGAGAAAGAGGACGGCGGTCATCACGTAAAGGCCACTATTGAGCGACCCGGTCATTGTCTTCAACCATCCGATGATGAAAGGGCTGCAGAATCCACTGAGCAGACCGATGCAGTTCACGAACGCAATGCTTCCAGCTGCAGCAGGCGAGCCGTGGAGATAGCCGGAAGCCATTGACCAGATCAGCACGTTTATCGAGAAGATGCCGACACACGCGACGGTCAGCAAAGCGATTGTCACCACAGCTGAGCTCATCGACTGCGACACAAGAAGAAGCGCTATCGCACCGATGACGCCGGCAATGGTCGCATGCCAGCGCCGCTCAAGCGTGCGGTCCGAGTTTCGGCTAATTGCGACCATCCCTATGGCGCCAATACCGTAGGGAATGGCCGACAGCCATCCAAGTTGCGCGAGGTTCGATATGCCCGAACTCTTCATGACGGTAGGAAGCCAGAACGTGACCGAATAGGTTCCGCAAACGAAGGCGAAGTCGATGAACGCAAGCATGTAGACCTTGGGGTCCGCGAGCGCTTGCGCGAGCGTTCCGTGCCCGTTCTGGTTGTTCTTGCGTTTGCGTTCCGTTTCGGCTCGAAACCCTTCCCGCAGTGTGTTCTTTTCTGCGTCAGTCAGCCATTTCGCTTTGTCGATGTTGTCATCCAGGACGAACAGCGTAAGGATGCCAAGTGCGACGGCAGGCAGCGCCTCCACGATGTAGAGCCACTGCCACCCAGCCATGTTGGCGACGTTTGCAAGCGCTGTCATCGCCCATCCGGAGATGGGGCCGCCGACCAGGCCGGCAACGGGAAAGCCGACCATGAAGCATGAAATGATGACGCCGCGCCTGTTCTCAGGGAACCAGGAGCTGAGATAGAAAATCACGCCGGGAAAGAAGCCAGCCTCGAATACGCCGAGCAGTAATCGGACGAGGTAGAACTCGGTCACGTTGGAGACAAACGCCGTTAAGGTCCCGACGATTCCCCAGCAAATCATGATTCGAGCGATGGTCTTCTTCGCTCCCATGCGCTTCAGAAGCAGGGCGCTTGGCACCTCGAGCAGACAGTACGAGAGGAAAAAGATGCCCGCGCCCAGGCCGTACACAGCATCGCTGAAACCAAGGGCGTCCTGCATTTGCAACTTCGCAAATCCGACGTTGATGCGGTCGAGAAAGGCGACGACATAGCAAACGAAGAGCAGCGGCACGATGCGAAGCGCGACGCGCAGGTAAAGCCTGCGCTCCTCCGCGCTCACGGCCGCGACGGACGGCGGTTCGTCCGATGATGTCGGAGTCGGTTCAAGAAAGGTCTGGCTCAATTGCTGTCTCCTGATTGTCCCGATTCGTCTGGCAATTGAGGCCAACGTCCGAGAACGCTTAATGGAAGTGTGGGTGAAACTTGAAATGAATTCTTGAAATGAATTCGCGACGGATACAACTCACGTCTCAATCGCACTCCTGTTGCAAAAGGTCGTCTTCGCGGTTGCGCGCTGGCGGCCTGGTCAGCAAATGGTTGTGTTCACCAAGGCCGGGTGTATTGCCGGGCAAGGGCGGGCGTTGGCCGTCGAAGGAGACAGGCAGCGCGACGGTCCTCGTTCGTCCATCGGGCGTCTCGCGAAGGATGTCGAGTGACACCGTCTGTTCGTCCATGACCACGCGGTCGACCGTCTGCAAGGGGCCGCAGGGAATCGATTCCGCTTCAAGACCCTCAAGCCAATCGCTAGCGGTCTTCTGCTTGAACCTGACTTCGAGAAGTGCAATCAAGGCCTTTCGGTTCAAGACACGGTCACCATTGGTCGCAAACCGTGGGTCGTCAGCCAGTGAGGGCAGGTCCATCACATTGCAGAGGCGGCGATAAAGCGTGTCGTTACCTGCGGCGACAAGGATTTCGCCATCTGAGCAGTCGAATACCTGATAGGGCACGATGTTTGGGCTACCCGACCCTATGCGGGCGGGTTCTGGGCCGCCGGCAAGGCAATCCGAAAGGGGCACCGTCATCCAGGCCAGGGCGGTCTCGTAGAGCGACACGTCGATGACCTGGCCGCGCTCACGGTCTCCACGGTCGTTGCCCCGCAGCGCGGCGAGGACGCCAATGACGGCCCACATGCCTGTGCCCATGTCATTGATCGAGACGGGAACGCGGCTGGGCGCGTCGTCGGCATGCCCCACGATGCTCATCATCCCGCTGTAGGCCTGTACCAACGGGTCGTAGCCGGGCTTGCTTCGCAAAGGGCCTGTGGCGCCAAAGGCTCCGAGATTGCAATAGACGAGCGACGGGCACAGTTCCGTCAGATCCTTTGCCCCGAGGCCGTAACGGTCGAGATTGCCGGGCTTCAGGTTCTGCAGGACCACATCGGCATTAGCGACGATGAACTCTCGAATGAGTTTGGTGCAGACCGGGTCGCTGAAATCGGCGCTGATGCTTTCCTTGCCGTGGTTCATTGCATGAAAGAGCGCGGAGGCTCCGTCGATGAAGGGCGGCCCCCATCCGCGGGCGTAGTCCCCCTGGGCTGCGTTCTCAATCTTCACGACGCGGGCGCCGAGGTGCGCGAAGATGATGCCCGCGTACGGTGCCGCAAGGCTGTGTCCAATCTCCACGACGCAAATGCCGTCCAGCGGGAGCGGTCGCCTCATTTGTCCCTCAGCCATGGCGCATCCCCTTGCCAGGATTGGCTGTGCTCCGCAATTCGTCCGTTCGCACGGTGTGCGGGTATCTTCCTCCAGTAGCGCTTCTGAGGCGGGTCACGGTATCTCGCAGATGTAATTGATGAAACGTTTCCAAAATTTAACGTATGACTAGAAGCTCTCTCGTCTACGTGGTTTGGTGCTTGATGAAACGTTTCCAATGATAGATCGAAGGGCGTCTTTGTCAAGGCGGTAGTTCCCTGGCGGATGTACCGTCGCTTTTTAGGGATGTTCCGCGGAGGACCTTCCACCGGCGGAAAGCAAGTCTCGAAGGGGAACCCGTTCACCTTGCTTGACAAAGTAGGCGCAGCAGGGAAAATTGGGAACGTTTCCACTGCGTCGTCGAATGGAAGGCAGCGCGAGTGCGACGTCCTCGTCGCCCAGCCAGGAGGCGAGGCCAGATTTGAACGCGGGGTCGATGCGGGGCGTCGGCTCTCCCGGGTGTTCCGTTTTCGCAGCCGTAGCGCTCGCAAGAGCTGGGCTCACCGAGGGCGGTACGCAGCAGTTTTGCTTACGGCCTGACGCAGGCTTTGCCGACAGAATGAGTATCGAATCCAAAGGCAATATGACACGCCGAACTTCGGCCGCAGCTGACGTCGCATCACCTGACGATGAACGCAAGCCGTCAATCCGGGACGTCGCGCAACTGGCGGACGTCAGTCTGGGCACGGTCTCGCGGGTAATCAACGCGCATCCCAACGTGCGCGAGGACACACGCAAGCGCGTGAAGGCTGCCATCGTCGAACTGGGTTATGTGCCGAATATGGTGGCCCAGAGCATGCGCAGCAACAGGTCGATGACGTTCGCATGCGTAATGCGCGACTTCACCGTCCCTGTGCTCAGCTTGTTCGTCGACTCGATGCAAAAGGAGATTGAAGGTTTCGGCTTCTCGCTGATGGTCGCATCCAGCTACCACGACCTCAAGCGCGAACGAGAACTGCTGCTTGGCTTCCAGCAGCGACGGATAGACGGGCTGGTAATCGCCACGTCGTCGGAGGAGGACCCAGCGCTTCTGACGATGCTGCGGGAAGCACAATTTCCAATCGTGTTGCTGGACCGTGAGTTGCCTGCCGAGCTTGATTCCGTCTCCGTGAATCACGCCGCAGGTGTGCGGCAAGCGGTGCTTCACCTCGCCGACCTGGGACATCGCCGCATTGCAATCATTTCTGGTGAACCGGGAGTGCATCCGACGCAAAGCCGGTTGAAGGGTTTCGCCGATGCATTCAAAGAGCGTGGCCTGACGCTGGAGCCAGAGCTGATCCGGCACGCGACGTTCGCGCGGGACGCCGGCTACACCGAAACGAGGCATTTGTTGGAGCTCGACAAACCACCTACGGCTATCGTTGCCGGCGGAACGTCATTGCTTCCTGGCGTAATGCAAGCAACGCGGGAACGTGGACTCGTGATACCGCAAGACTTATCGGTTGTCGCCGGAGCGGACAGTGACGTCGCGCTTCTCGCGACGCCTGCGTTCACTGTGGTTCGATGGAACCATGACCAACTGGGGAAGGCGGCAGGGCGATTCCTGATGGAGCGTTTGGACAACCCGAAACTGCCCCGAAGGAGATTGACGGTGGACGCTGAACTGGTGATGCGAGGTTCGTGCGCGTCACCGCGTCGGACGGTGACCCTGAGGGGTTGAAGCTATCGCTGGCCGACTCTGCCCCGGTCCAATCCCAGACAACTAGCCAGGCATTCGCCAGCGCCTTTCCAGTGAGCCTGATCGACATCGATCTCGCAAGAATTTGAGCAGTACTGCTCTATCGGCATGCGGTTGAAGCGAGTCAGACATTTCCCAGGCGAGCGCCGATTTGCAACGCCATCTTCGCTATAGCAAGGCGAATCTGCTTCTCTCGCTTCTGGTCGATGCGACCGATGGGGATGCTCGTGCTGACGGCAAGTCTTTTCCCATAGGCTGTCTGCCCGACATAGGCAGCAAAACAGGCCAGTCCAGCGGCAGATTCCTCGAACTCGCTCGCCTGGCCATTTTCCCGGACAACTGCGAGCTCACGTAGCAGGACAGCGCGTCGCGTGATTGTCCTTGGCGTCACTGCGGTGAGCTTTTCCGGGAGCAGTTCGATCAACTCTGCCTCAGAAAGCGTTGCAAGCAGCGCTTTCCCCAACGCTGAGCAATGTGCCGGCAGCCGGGAGCCAAGGTCCGATACGAGTCGCACCGGTCGTCGCGAATCTTCTCGGGCGATGTAGACAACGTCAGTTCCGTCGAGCGTCGCCAACTGCACCACTTCGTCATGTGCGGCCACGAAGGACGCTGCCAACGCACGGAACACAGACTGATAGCCGTCGTGCCGCACATACGCGTTCCCCAACTCGAAAAGCTTCACGCCGATGAGGTAGCCGTCGCCGTGTTTTTCAACCCAATGCTGCCGCTGCAGTGAGTCCAGCAGCAGATAGAGCGTACTGCGCGACAGGCCGGTTGCCTCGCGCAACGCCGACACGCGCACGGGCTCCCGCGCCCCAGACAGAACGTCGAGGATGTCTTGTGCTCGCTTCAGAGCCGGTACCTCGTAGACCTTTTCCATAGCAACCAGATTCGCGGGGAATTTGAAGAAGGATTGTCCAACCAGTTGGACATATTTTCAACATAATGGACACCCCCTCGCCGCAACAATAGGATTTGCGCTTCCATCTCCTTGATAGGCGATCAGCGTAAATGGCTATTTCCCCGGCACATTCATACCTTCCTGCAGATTCAGAGCGAGCGGTACTCATTGGTCGCGTATGGCGGCCAGCGCCGCACAACGGCCCGTCAGTCGTAGTCGTTCGAAACGATGAGGTCTTCGACATCACAGAAGCCGTTGTCACGACGGCAGACCTGTTCGACCGCGCGGACGCACTGGAAATTGCTCGTAACGCGCCGGGTGAGTCACTCGGGGGCGTGGACGCACTGATAGCCAGGAGTCTCGACCCCAATGCGACCGGACTCAGGTTGCTCGCGCCTTGCGACGTTCAAGCCATCAAGGCTTGCGGCGTGACGTTTGCGGTTAGCCTGCTCGAGCGCGTGATTGAGGAGCAGGCGGGCGGTGATGCAAGCAAAGCATTGGAAATCCGGGAGACGATTAACACACTGATTGGTGCGGACCTCTCCAGGATTAAACCGGGCTCGGAAAGCGCGCAGAAATTGAAGGCTGAAATGGAGCGACGGGGCGCCTGGTCGCAGTACATGGAGGTCGGCATCGGCCCAGACGCGGAGGTGTTTTCGAAGTCGCAGCCAATGTCGGCAGTGGGGCTTGGCGCGAATATCGGCCTCTACAAAACGTCAGTCTGGAATAACCCGGAACCGGAGATTGTGCTTGCAGTGAACAGCGCCGGTCACATCGTAGGTGCGACGCTCGGAAACGACGTCAATCTGAGAGATATCGAAGGTCGCAGTGCATTGCTGCTCGGGAAGGCGAAGGACAACAACGCTTCGTGCTCCATTGGCCCGTTCGTTCGCCTCTTTGACGAGCATTTCACGCTTGATTCCGTCCGGAAGGAAAGTGTGTCGCTGAAGATTGACGGCATCGACGACGGTTTCGTGCTCGAAGGCGTCAGTCATATGAGCGAGATTAGCCGCGACCCGGTCGACCTGGTGAACCAGACCTATGGTCCGCACCATCAATATCCCGATGGCTTCATGCTTTTCCTCGGCACAATGTTTTCGCCAATCAAGGACCGGGACGCGAAAAGTGCGGGGTTCACCCATCACCTTGGTGACGTCGTGACTATCTCGGCGCCCTCGCTGGGCGCGTTGGTCAACATCGTGCGGCGCTCCGACGAGATCACTCCCTGGACGTTCGGCGTACGTGCCCTGTACGGCAATCTGGCGGCGCGTGGTCTGCTGAACAGAAATGCATCGGGGGCTTGACCGATCGTGCGTGCAGACTGCCTGACGTCGCCCGGAATCGTCATCTCCTTTTGTGCCGTCGACATGCGAGCCTGCGCGTGCTGGGTCAAAATGCCCTTTTGCTATCAGGGGCCGGCGGCGGCCGTCGGTCGCGGCGCCTGACCGCGCTGGATGTCGTGTTTCGGCAGACCATGCATTGCATTAGCCGGTCGTTTCGCTGGCGTCGTCCATACGCGTGACCGACTTGTCTGATGGAGCTTTACGGAGAAACAGATGAGAATTGCGGTAGCAGGCGCAACCGGCCGAATGGGCCGGATGTTGATTGAGGCGGTGTTGGCAGCGGACCATACGACACTCGTCGGCGCATTGAGCAAGGACGGTGGCTACGCTTTGGGTCAGGACGCGGGCGCGTTTATCGGTAAGGCCACGGGAGTTGCAATCACAGCCGATATCGATACCGTACTGTCAGCGTCGGATGTCCTGCTCGATTTCACCCGGCCGTCAGGCACGCTCGCTTATCTCGAGGCAGCGAAGCGGCACGGGGTGAAAATGGTTATCGGAACAACGGGCTTCGACGCTGAGCAATTGCGGTTGATAGAAGAGACAGCCAGGAGCACCGCGATAGTGT
Organism: Paraburkholderia sp. SIMBA_054; assembly: GCF_046534875.1. Lineage (NCBI taxonomy): Bacteria > Pseudomonadati > Pseudomonadota > Betaproteobacteria > Burkholderiales > Burkholderiaceae > Paraburkholderia > Paraburkholderia sp. SIMBA_054. Next base: position 160,343 of record NZ_JAWRXV010000020.1, read on the forward strand.
TCGCATCCAGTACGAGTGTCAGCCTCAACGTGACGCTTCAGCTTATCGAATTGGCTGCAAAGAACTTCTCCAAAGGCTATGACATTGAAGTTGTCGAAGCGCACCATCGACACAAGGTGGACGCGCCGTCGGGGACCGCACTGACGATTGGAGAGACCATCGCAGATGCACTTGGCCGCAATCTGGCCGATTGTGCAGTGTTCGCGCGTGAAGGGATGACTGGCGCACGGGACTCCTCGACGATTGGGTTTTCCTCAATTCGTGGAGGCGACATCGTTGGAGAGCACACGGTCCTGTTCATCGGGGAAGGGGAGCGAATCGAAATTACCCACAAGACGCTCAACAGGTTGCCCTACGTCAATGGCGCGTTACGAGCCGCGCGCTTCCTGATGAAGCAGGAAAGTGGCCTGTTTGATATGCAGGACGTGTTGCGGCGATGACCGTTCTCAGACGCCGATAGGCCCACTTGGGGGCCGGAGCCGGCAAGGTTCAGCTATTTCGCGTACCAGACGGCATCGAGCCGTAGTCTCCTGTGAGCAAATCCATAGTGGGATGGGCGCAGTACGGAGTTGTTTGCAAAGGGGGCCCTTCAGGCTGCTGGCCGTACTGGTTTGTTTGCGAAGAACCATGTGACATCGCTACCCCCAAGCGCTTCCGATCACACCCTGGTGAAAACACCAATGCCCGCCGTCGGCTATGCCCAAAGCCTTGCGGGACAAGCCTTCCGCCCATACGCACAAGGTCTTCCGCGTCCGTGAACGCTGGAAACGATCGTAACGAAGCTTGTTAGAATCCTCTCAAGCGATGTACGATACATGCAAATAAACCATCAGCCGTTGCGGTGCATTGCACAAACTTGCGGATGTCTATGCCTGAAGCTCCTACCCAGTCCTCGTCGGTTGTCGCGCTGCGGCGCGCGGCCCACGTTCATCCCGCCCGTAATCCGGGTGTGCCTTTCGATCTCGCGTGGCTCGACGGGTTGCGCGTCAACCAGTCGGCCGTAGAACGCCGCACGGCGACGCTCGGCACGCGCCGCACCGTCAAGAAGGATGCGCAGGCCGCATGGCTGTTGAAAGCCGTCACCTGCATCGACCTTACGACGCTCAACGGCGACGACACGAAAGGCCGCGTGCGGCGTCTGTGCGCGAAAGCGAGACAGCCGGTGCGCGCCGACATTCTCGCGGCGCTCGGCGTACCGCCGCACACCATCACGACGGGCGCCGTGTGCGTGTATCACCGCTACGTCGCGGCCGCCGTCGATGCGCTAGCCGGCAGCGGCATTCCCGTTGCGGCCGTCTCGACGGGCTTTCCCGCCGGTCTGATTCCGCATCCGCTGAAGCTGAAGGAAATCGAGGCATCGGTGGCCGACGGCGCGCAGGAAATCGACATCGTCGTCACGCGTGAATATGTGCTGACAGGCAACTGGCAGGCACTCTACGACGAAGTGCGCGAGTTCCGCGCCGCATGCGGCGAAGCGCATCTGAAAGCAATTCTCGCGACGGGCGATATCCAGACGCTGTCGAACGTTGCGCGCGCATCGATGATCTGCATGATGGCGGGCGCCGATTTCATCAAGACGTCGACGGGCAAGGAGGGCGTCAACGCGACGCTCGACGTGTCGCTCGTGATGGCGCGCATGATCCGCGAATACCACGCGCGCACGGGCATCCTGATCGGCTTCAAGCCGGCGGGCGGCGTGTCGAACGCGAAGACGGCGCTGTTGTTTCAGATCCTGATGAAAGAAGAACTGGGCCGCGCGTGGCTCGAGCCCGAACTGTTCCGCTTCGGCGCATCCAGTCTTCTCGCCGATATCGAACGCCAGCTCGAGCATTACGCGACTGGCCGTTATTCCGCCTTCAACCGTCACCCTGTTGCCTGAGCAGATCGATCCCATGAGCGTAGCCGAGTATTTTTCATCGATGGAGTACGGTCCCGCACCCGAGGACGATCAGCCCGCGCGCGCGTGGCTTGCGCAGCATGACGCGACGTTCGGCCATTTCGTCGACGGTGGATGGCGCGCGCCCGCAGCGGGCGAACGTTTCGCATCGCACGAACCCGCGACGGGCGAGCTGCTCGCGCATATCGCGCAAGGCGATGCGGCGGACGTCGATGCTGCCGTCGCCGCCGCGCGCGCCGCGCAGCCGGGCTGGCTGGCGCTGGGCGGCGCGGGACGGGCGCGGCATCTGTATGCGCTGTCGCGGATGGTGCAGCGTCACAGTCGCCTCTTTGCCGTGCTCGAAGCGCTCGACAACGGCAAGCCGATCCGCGAAACGCGCGACATCGATATTCCCCTTGTAGCAAGGCACTTTCTGCATCACGCGGGCTGGGCGCAGCTGCAGGACAGCGAATTCAAGGACTTCGCGCCGCTCGGCGTGATCGGCCAGATCGTGCCGTGGAATTTCCCGCTGCTGATGCTCGCGTGGAAGATCGCGCCTGCCATCGCAACGGGCAACTGCGTCGTGCTGAAGCCGGCCGAATACACGCCGCTCACGGCGCTGCTGTTCGCCGAACTCGCACAGCGCGCGGGCTTGCCGAAGGGCGTGCTGAATGTCGTAACGGGCGATGGGCGCACGGGCGCCGCGCTCGTCGAACATGCTGGCGTCGACAAGATCGCATTCACGGGCTCGACGGAAGTGGGCCGCGTGATCCGCGCGGCGACGGCAGGCACGGGCAAGTCGTTGACGCTGGAATTGGGCGGCAAGTCGCCGTTCATCGTGTTCGACGATGCGGACCTCGACGGCGCGGTGGAAGGCGTGGTCGACGCGATCTGGTTCAACCAGGGCCAGGTGTGTTGCGCGGGCTCGCGTCTGCTCGTGCAGGAAGGCGTCGCTACGCGCTTCATCGACAAGCTCAAGCGCCGCATGGCGACGCTGCGCGTCGGGCCGTCGCTCGACAAGAGCATCGATATCGGCGCGATCGTCGACAAGGTGCAGCTGGAGCGCATCGACTCGCTCGTCGAAGCGGGCCGTCTGGAAGGTTGCGAGATCTATCAGTCGACGCAAACGACGGTGCCCACAGGTGGCTGCTTCTATCCGCCGACGCTCGTCACGGGCGTTGCGCCCGCCTCGACGTTGGCGCAGGAAGAGATCTTCGGCCCCGTGCTCGTGACGATGACGTTCCGCACGCCCGATGAAGCCGTCGCGCTCGCGAACAACACGCGCTATGGACTCGCCGCGAGCATCTGGAGCGAAACGATCGGCCGCGCACTCGACATCGCGCCGCGCCTCGCGTGCGGCGTCGTGTGGGTCAACGCGACGAACCTGTTCGACGCGGCGGTCGGCTTCGGCGGCTATCGCGAGTCGGGCTACGGACGCGAAGGCGGCCGCGAAGGCATCTACGAATACGTGAAGCCGAAGGCATGGCTCGCGCTCGGAGAGCGTCGCCCGGTGCATCGCGTGACCGATGTGTCGCTGCAAGCGCAAGAGACTCAGCCAACCGCCGATGTACTGGCGATCGACCGCACCGCGAAGCTCTTCATCGGCGGCAAGCAGGCGCGGCCGGATAGCGGCTACACGCTGCCTGTTTATGGCGCCGATGGCGCGCTGGTCGGCGAAGTGGGTGAGGGCAACCGCAAGGACATCCGCAATGCCGTCGCGGCGGCACGCGGCGCGCAGAAGTGGTCGCAGGCTACCGCGCACAACCGCGCGCAGGTGCTCTATTACCTCGCTGAGAATCTCGCGGTGCGCGCGCATGAATTCGTGCATCAACTGGTGAAGCGCACGGGCGCGAGCGTTGCCGAAGCGCGCCGCGAAGTGGACGCGTCGGTGACGCGGCTCTTCACGTATGCCGCCTGGGCCGACAAGTTCGACGGCGCGGTGCATGCGCCGCCGCTGCGCGGCGTCGCGCTCGCGATGAACGAGCCGCTCGGCGTGATCGGCATTGCGTGCCCGGATGAAGCACCGCTGCTGTCTTTCATTTCGCTGATCGCGCCCGCGCTGGCGATGGGCAATCGCGTCGTTGCCTTGCCGAGTTCGACGAGTCCGCTTACAGTGACCGACTTCTATCAGATTGTGGAGACGTCGGACGTGCCCGCGGGCGTGCTCAACATCGTGACGGGCGAACGCGGCGCGCTGTTGCCGGCGCTCGCGAAGCATGACGATGTCGATGCGCTGTGGTGCTTCGGCTCTGCGAAAGATTCGGCGCTTGCCGAACGCGAGTCGATCGGCAACCTGAAGCGCACGTTCGTCGATCATGGCCGCGCGTTCGACTGGTTCGACACATCGAGCGAAGGCCCGGCGTTTCTGCGCCATGCAACACAAGTCAAGAACATCTGGATACCGTATGGCGACTGATCGCTTTCTGATCGCCTGACAGGGCATGACAGAACGCTAGCGCGCCAACCGAATAACGGAGGAGACAACGTGCTGAAGAATCTGGACCCGCTGTTGAACGCCGATGTGCTGCACGCGCTGCGCGCGATGGGCCACGGCGACGAAGTGGTGATTTGCGACGCGAACTTTCCGGGCGACTCGGTCGCGCGGGAGTCCGTGACGGGCAAGTTGCTGCGGCTCGATGGCGTCGATGCGCCGCGCGCGATTCGCGCGCTGCTGTCGGTGCTGCCGCTCGATACATTCGTCGACGATCCTGCCTCGCGCATGGAAGTGGTCGGCGAGCCGAACACCATTCCCGCCGTGCAGCGCGAAGCGCAAGCCGAAGTGAACGAGGCCGAAGGGCGCGATGTACCGTTCGTCGGCATCGAGCGCTTTGCGTTCTATGCGCGCGCGAAGAAAGCCTACTGCGTGATCGCCACGGGCGAAACGCGCGGCTACGGCTGCTTCATCTTCAAGAAGGGCGTGCTGCTCGCGCCCAACGTACCAAAGGAATGACGACGATGGCCACGCAACAGAAAGAAGGCCGCGTCGTCATTCTCGGCATCTTCGTGACGGACCTCACGTTTCGCGCGGACCGCATGCCACTGATCGGCGAAACGATCGCGGGCAATGCGTTCAAGATGGGCCCCGGCGGCAAGGGCTCGAACCAGGCCGTCGCGGCGGCGCGCGCGGGCGCCGACGTGGTGTTCTGCACGCGTATCGGCAACGATGCGTTCGGCCAGATTGCCCGCGCGACGTGGGACGCCGAAGGCATCACGGCGCGCGCGTCGGTGATCGACGGCGCATCGACGGGCGCAGCGCATATCTTCGTCGATGACATCACCGGCAAGAACGCGATCATCGTCGCTTCCGGCGCGGCAGCAACGATGAATGCGGGCGACGTTGACGCGATCGAAGCGGATATCGCCTCGGCGCGCGTGTTCGTCACGCAACTCGAACAGCCGGTCGGCGCTGCGAAGCGCGGCCTCGAAGTCGCGCGCAAGCATGGCGTGACGACGGTGTTCAATCCCGCGCCCGCGTTGCCGCTCGACGACAGCATTTTCCCGCTGTGCGACTACATCACGCCGAACGAAACGGAGACGACCGCGCTGACGGGCATCGAGGTCAGCAATGTCGACGATGCGCGCCGCGCCGCTGACGTGCTGCTGAAAAAAGGCGTGCGCAATGTGATCGTGACGCTCGGCGAAGCGGGCGCGCTGCTGCATTCGGCGGAGCAATCGGTGTTCGTGCCCGCGTTCCAGTGTGGACGCGTCGTTGAAACAGCAGGCGCGGGCGATGGTTTCACAGGCGGCTTCGCGGCGGCGCTCGCGCGCGGCGCGGATGCCGTCGATGCGACGCGTTTCGGCTGCGCGCTGGCGGGCATTTCGGTGACGCGGCCCGGCACCGCGCCTTCGATGCCGACGCTCGCCGAAGTCAACGAGGTGCTGGCACAGGCCGGTCATCCGCTTTCAACGCATTGAGCGCGTGCGCCGCCCGATGCGGCGCGCGGCATGAAGGAGTTCGTTTCGACATGAAGTCCTCGCTTTTCGCCGGCCTGTTTCGCGACCGGCAACTGAACTTTCTGCTAGCGGTGAACGTGCTCGTCGTGCTCGCCGCGACCTGGATCTCGCACGGCCAGTTCGTCTCGCTCGACAACCTTCAGTCGATGGGCGGCCAGTTGCCCGAACTCGGGCTGCTCGCGCTCGGCATTATGCTGTCGATGGTGTCGGGCAACGGCGGCATCGATCTGTCGGGCGTTGGGCTCGCGAACCTGTCGGGCATGGTCGCGGCGCTGATCGTGCCGAAGTTCATCAGCGGCGACGATTCGCCGATGCTCTATACGAGCGTGTTCTGCGCGATCGTCGTGTGCATGGGCGCCATTGGCGGGCTGGTGAATGGCGTCGTGATCGCGCGCTTGCGCCTCACGCCGATTCTCTGCACGCTCGGCACACAGCTGCTGTTCACGGGTTGTGCCGTCGTGTTGAGCAACGGCGCGTCGGTTCACGTCGATTATGTCGAGCCGCTGTCGGATATCGGTAATGGCACGTGGTTCCAGGTGCCTGTTTCGTTCGTGATCTTCATCGCGGCTGTCGTCGTGCTCGGCTGGCTGCTGCGGCGCAGCCCGTTCGGCTTGCGTCTGTACCTGATGGGCACGAACCCGAAAGCCGCGTTCTACGCGGGCATTCCGCGCGTGCGGATGCTGGTTCTCACGTACATGATGTGCGGCATTCTCGCGTCGCTCGCGGGGCTGATCAGCGTCACGCACACGTCGAGCGCGAAGTGGGACTACGGCAATTCGTATCTGCTGATCGCGATCCTGATTGCCGTGATGGGCGGCGTGAATCCTGCGGGCGGTTATGGCCGCATCATTTGCGTGTTCTTCGCGGCGACGGTGCTGCAGTTTCTGTCGAGCTTCTTCAATCTGCTCGGCGTGTCGCAGTTCTTCGGCGATTGCGCGTGGGGTTTCCTGCTGCTGGCGTCACTCGCATTTGCGGGCGGCGAGCGCGTGCGCGCGATCTTCGGTTTCGCGCAACCGAATCAACGGCGCTAGCGTTGTAGCGATAGTTTCAGCGGACATCGGGGCCCTGGATTTCCGCGTGCATATGAAGGGGCGACACTCACTCAATGACTAAATCACTAAAGGCAACGGAGACAAACGCATGAAACTGACCCGACTGAGCGCCGCCCTTGCGACTGGCGCACTCGCGCTCGGCGTGATCGCCGCCGCGCACGCCGCCACCAACGAAACGATCGTCACGGTCGTCAAGGTAACGGGCATCAACTGGTTCAACCGGATGGACGAAGGCGTCAAGGAGTTCGCGAAGGACAACCCCGGCGTGCAGGCGTATCAGACGGGCCCGGGCCGTGCCGACGCCGCGCAGCAGCTGAAGATCATCGAAGACCTGATCGCGAAGAAAGTGACGGCCATCGCCGTCGTTCCGTACGATCCGCCGACGCTCGAACCCGCATTGAAGAAAGCGATGGATCGCGGCATCAAGGTCGTCACGCATGAAGCGGACAACGCGAAGAACACGATGGTCGACATCGAGGCCTTCGACAACTCCGCGTACGGCGCGGGCCTGAACGAGCGCCTCGCATCGTGCATGCATCAGGACGGCAAGTGGGCCGTGCTGGTCGGCTCGCTCGGCAGCCGCTCGCAGGTGCAATGGGCCGACGGCGGCATCAACAACGCGAAGGCCAAGTACCCGAAGTTGAATCTCGTCGAGCCGAAGCTCGAAACGAACAACGACGGCGAGAAAGCGTATGAAGTCGCGAAGGAAGTGCTGCGCAAGCATCCCGACCTGAAGGGCTTCCAGGGTTCGTCGTCGCTGGACGTGATCGGTATTGGCCGCGCGGTTGAAGAAGCGGGCATGCAAGGCAAGATCTGCGTGTACGGCACGGGTCTGCCGACGGAAGCAGGCAAGTTCCTCGAAAGCGGCGCGGTGAACGGCATCGCGTTCTGGGATCCGAAGCAGGCCGGTCTCGCGATGAACAAGGTCGCGCAGATGCTGGTCGAAGGCAAGACCGTGCAGAACGGCGCTGATCTCGGCATTCCGGGCTATACGAAGGTGACGGTCGAGAAGGGTCCGGGCAAGGGCATCATCGTGCGCGGCCAGGGCTGGGTGAACGTCGACAAGACGAACTACAAGCAATACAACTTCTGATCGTGGCATCACCGCGTGCGGGCTTTCGCGAGCGAACGCCCGCACGCTTCGACATTCATCTGGAGCACGGCTTTTCAGCATGAATCAAAACGTTTCCTCCACGCCGTTCCTGCAGGTGGTCGGCGTACATAAGCGGTTCACGGGCGTGCATGCGTTGCGCGGCGTGAGCCTGTCTTTCGAGCGCGGGCAGATCTATCACCTGCTCGGCGAAAACGGCTGCGGCAAGAGCACGCTCATCAAGATCATCTCCGGTGCGCAGCCGCCCGATGAAGGCGAGCTGATTATCGAAGGCGTTTCGCACGCGCGGCTCTCGGCGCTCGAATCGCTGGCGGCAGGGATCGAGACGGTCTATCAGGACCTGTCGCTGCTGCCGAACATGAGCGTCGCCGAAAACGTCGCGTTGACGTCGGAGCTTGCGGAGCACAACGGGCGCCTCACGCGCACGTTCGACCGCAAGGCGCTAGCGCGCACTGCGGCGAAAGCACTCGAAGCCGTGGGCCTGCCAGGCGATGCCGAATTCCAGTCGACGCTGATCGAACAGTTGCCGCTCGCGACGCGGCAACTCGTGGCGATTGCGCGAGCGATTGCGAGCGAAGCGAAGTTCGTCATCATGGACGAGCCGACCACTTCGCTCACGCAAAAAGAAGTGGACAACCTGATCGCCGTACTCGGCAATCTGCGCGCGCAGGGCGTGACGGTGCTGTTCGTGAGCCACAAGCTCGACGAGTGCTATGCGATCGGCGGCGAAGTGATCGTATTGCGTGACGGCCAGAAGATGGCGCAAGGCCCGATTGCCGATTACACGAAAACGCAGATCAGCGAGCTGATGACAGGCCGTCATCTGTCGAGCGAGCGGTATCGCGAAGGCGAAGTCGGCAAGGAAGTCGTGCTCGACGTGAAGGGCTATACGCGCGGCGCGCAGTTCCGCGATGTGTCGTTCGCGCTGCATCGCGGAGAAATTCTCGGCGTGACGGGACTGCTCGATTCGGGCCGTAACGAACTGGCGCGCGCGCTGGCGGGCGTCGCTCCGGCTGAGAGCGGCACGGTCACGCTCGAAGGCAAGCACGTTGTGCTGCGCACGCCGTCGGACGCGAAGGACCATCGGATCGGTTATGTGCCCGAAGACCGCCTGAACGAAGGGCTTTTCCTCGACAAGCCGATTCGCGACAACGTGATCACCGCGATGATTTCGAGCTTGCGCGACCGCTTTGGACAGATCGACCGCGCTCGTGCGCAGCAGCTTGCCGAGCAGACGGTGAAGGACTTGCAGATTGCGACGCCTGGCGTCGACAAGCCGGTGCAGTCGCTGTCGGGTGGCAACCAGCAGCGCGTGCTGATTGGCCGCTGGCTTGCGATCGATCCGCATGTGCTGATCCTGCATGGGCCGACTGTCGGCGTGGATGTGGGTTCGAAGGACATCATTTATCGGATCATGCAAAAGCTGTCGCAGCGCGGCATTGGCATCATTCTGATCAGCGATGACTTGCCCGAACTGCTGCAGAACTGCGATCGCATTCTGATGATGAAGAAGGGCCGCGTGGCGAGCCAGTATCGCGCGGATCAGTTGAACGAAGCGGAGCTGTATCACGCTTTGCTGTCAGAGGCTGCATAAGATGTCGTCAATCATGGACCGGACCGTGACTACCCCCAACGTCGTCGAAATCGCGCCCGAGGTGAAGCCGCCCACGTGGCGCGCGAAGCTCTCGCGCAACCCGGAGTGGTTCACGGCGGCGCTGATCGTCGTGACGTGCGTGATCGTTGGCGCGATCAATCCGCGGTTCTTTCAGCTAGCGACGCTGTTCGATCTGCTGCATTCGGCGACGACGATGTCGCTGTTCGCGCTTGGGACGCTCGTTGTGCTCGCGTCGGGTGGTATCGATGTATCGTTCACGGCGATTGGCGCACTCACCATGTATGCGATTACCAAGGCTGTGTTTGCCTGGTGGCCGGATGCGCCGTTTGCGCTGATTCTTGTTGTTGGCGCGCTGGGCGGCATTGTGCTTGGGGTGATTAATGGCGTGCTCGTGCATCGGCTGAAAGCGCCTTCGCTGATTGTGACGATTGGCACGCAGTATTTGTATCGCGGGATTTTGCTGACGTTTATCGGCACGACGTTCTTTATGAACATTCCGCACAGCATGGATCATTTTGGGCGTATTCCCCTGTTCTTTTATCACACGGGGGATGGGCTGCGGGCGGTGCTACCTGTGTCTGTGTTGGCGCTCGTGATTGCTGCCGTTGTCACGTGGTGGCTGCTTAATCGCACGATGATGGGGCGTGGTGTTTATGCCATGGGTGGCAGTCTGGCCATTGCCGAGCGGCTTGGTTATAACCTGCGGGCTATTCATCTTTTCGTGTTTGGTTATACAGGGATGCTCGCGGGGATTGCCGGCATTCTGCATGTGTCGAATAACCGGCTGGCGAATCCTTTTGATCTTGTCGGGACTGAGCTCGATGTGATCGCTGCGGTGATTTTGGGCGGGGCCCGGATTACTGGGGGGACTGGGACTGTTGTTGGCACACTGCTTGGGGTTGTGCTTGTTACGCTTATTAATAGCGTGCTTATTCTTGTTGGGGTGCCTAGTACCTGGCAGAAGGTTATTATTGGGGCGTTTATTTTGATTGCTGGGACGTTGTTTGCTTTGCAGCGGAAGGGTTGATTTTTCGTCTGCGACGCTGTTCGGTGCTTTTATGTTTTTGCTGGCATCCGCGATTTGTTATCGTGCTTCAAGCGTCGCCCCTGTGCGGGGCGGCACCTACTTTTCTTTGCCGCCGCAAAGAAAAGTAGGCAAAAGAAAGCGGCTCACACCGCCAGTTCTTGTGTTTGCCTGAGGGCCCCTACAGGGTCTTACGCTTCATACGGCAGCCTTTCTGTTTGTGTGCATTGCCAACGCTTTGAATATGCGCCTCACCCACTTCAAACACCCGTACACAGGCCAGCGGCAGTGAATGGTTGGCGCCGCCCAGGTGGCAAACTGTGTGCAGGTTGTCGCGTCGTACACGTTAGCGCTCTTACATGGTGGCACGCGTGTGCTATCGGTTCGAAGTGAAGCGTGTGTAGCGCTACGGCCTACACACAGTTTGCCACCTTGGCGGCGGGGGACTATCTGGAACGGCATGCTGGGACGCGGGCGCGTGAAGCGGGTGAGGCGCACATCCAGAGCGTTGGCAACAAGCATGATTCACGTGGTTGCCGTGTGAAGTGCGGGACCGGTTGGGGGCCCTCAGGCAGGAAGAAGGATTGGTGGTGTTAGCCGCTTTCTTTTGCCTACTTTTCTTTGCGGCGGCAAAGAAAAGTAGGTGCCGCCCCGCACAGGGGCGACGCTTGAAGCACGATAACAAATCGCGGATGCCAGCAAAAAGCCAAACCCTGCAACATCAAAGCGTGCGCAGCAAACACACTTCGCGGATGCCAGCGCAAAGCCATAAAACCCAACCCTGCGTCGCAGACAAAAAACTCACTTCCGCCTCGCGGTAACCTGCTGCCCCTTCTCAGTAATAACCGAAGCAAACTCCTCGATCTTCGAGAACCGAACCGCCTTAACAACACCAAACTTACTACTATCAACCACGAGATGACTCTCGACAGCCGCCGCCATCGCGGCCTGTTTCAGAGCGACTTCATGAAAATTCCAGCACGTCACACCGTGCGCATCATCAACGCCACCGGCGGAAATAAACGCCTTATTGATCCCCATGCGCCGAAGCACCTCGATGCTTTCTTCGCCCGAAAACGAATCCGACGACGGCACATAAACACCGCCCAGAAGAATCATCCGCACATTGGGCTTGCGCCGCAAAATCTCCGCAACGTTCAGCGAATAGCAGACAATCGTCACATGCAGATCGTTAGGGATCAGCCGCGCGAGCGTAGTAAGCGTCGTACCGCAGTCGATGAATAGCGTCTCGTTGTTCCCGATCAGCTTCGCCGCCACAGCCGACGCCTCCGCCTTGGCCTGCGCGAAGTGGTCCTTTTCCTGTTCCAGAGAATAGCCAGCCGTGTTCGGCACGTCCGTCGCGCTGACGATATAGCCGCCCAGATACGTGAAATGCCCCGGGCTCGCAGCAATGTCCCGGCGTACCGTCATCTCCGATACGCCCAGCAGCGTCGCCGCGTCGCGCAGGCGCATCACGCTCTGTTTGGCCAGCGCGTCGGCGAGCATGCGCAGACGTTCAGTTTTCAGCATGGGGATGGTCTCTTCAACGCGATGTTGAGCCGAGATGGCGCGTTAGATTTTGTTCGATTTCCTGAGAAGATTATAACAAGGCTGTGCCCCGCCGGCTGATGAATTTGCTCAATTTGCGGGCATTCCCCAACATCGCGTCCATGTCGGCGTCGGTGTCCATATCGAGGCGATGAAAACCCAGAACGCGTCAGATTTCGCCTATGTCGATTGCTTGGAAAAGCGGGGCATTCCACTTATTCTGACTTGAGCGCCCGGGAACTGATGCCGTGCCGCCCGGTCTTCTGCTTAATTCAAATCAGGAGCCACATCCATGACGCGTCCCGTCGATTCCGGCGTAATTCTTCTTGCCCGCCTTGCGCTTGCCGTGCTGTTCCTTTGGGGCGGCGTAATGAAGCTGCTCGGCTATGCGGGCTTCGTCGGTTATCTGCATTCGAAAGGCGTGCCGTTCGTGCAGGTCGCCGCGCCGATTGCGACGGCCGTCGAGGTGCTCGGCGGACTCTTCCTCGTGGTCGGCTTCAGGATCCGCGCGCTCGGCCTGTTCATGGCCGCCTATACGATCGCGACGGCCGTCCTCGGACACGACTTCTGGAACATCACCGACGCTGCCTTGCAGCGCGACATGATCATTCATTTCTGGAAGAACGTCGGCATCGCGGGCGGATTTTTGCTGCTGTTCGTGACGGGCGCGGGACGTTTCAGCATCGACGGCGCGCGCGCGCCACGCGGCGGCCTGGGCAGCAGCCTGTGATCGTTGCGCGTGCACGGCACGGAGCGGCACAAAAGCGGCACAAAAGCGGCACAAAAGCGGCAATAAGCGGGCCCTCCGTTGCGAGGCTGCCGCCAGAGCGGGCATCATTCGTGCAGCATCGATATCTGGCAAGCCAATTCGACTAAAAGGAGCACGCGATGATTCAAGCTTTTGACCAAACGATCAACGGCACGGTCATGCAGTTTTGCGCGAGCCTCGGCGAAGGGCCGACGCCGCATCGCGTGATCATCAGCCGGGCCGATACGGCCGAAACGCTGGTGATCCTCGATGCAGCCGGATTGATCAGCTCGATCAAGGCGGAAATCGAACAGCCGGAGACGCTCGTCGCCGACGCGATCCGCAAGGTGCAGAGCGAGGGGCTCATCGAAAAGGCGCTCGATACGGGCGCGATTCAGGAGACGACGCTGTAACGCCTGCTGCCGCTTCTGGCAAAACAGCACCCACGATGCCGCGTGCATCGTGGGTGTTGTGTTTTTGGCGTGTCATGTGTGTGTCATTTGCTGGCGTTCGCAGGCCGTGCGCCGTTGCGGCCAGCGCGCGCCCGATCGCGCGCGTGCGGTTCGGGATGCACGAGACACGCGAGCCCGAGCGCGCACAGCAGGATGCACGACGAGATCAGCGTCGACGATCTGAGGCCGGCCACCACGTGCGCTGCGCCCGCCGCATCCGACGCGCTCGCGAGCGCGCCGAACGCCGCCACGCCGACTGCGCCGCCCGCCTGCCGTGCCGTGTTCAGAACCGCCGACGCGGTGCCCGCGCGCTGCTTGTTGACGGAAGCGAGCACGGCCGTGGTCATCGCCGGAACGGCGAGGCCCATGCCGGACGGAATCAGCAGAAACGGCACGAGCAACGTCCAGAGCGGTGAAGCGGCTTGTGCGAAGTGCAGCAGCCCGTAGCCGAGGGCAGCCGTGATTGCGCCCGCGATCATCGGCACCCGCGCGCCGAAGCGCCCGACCACCCAGCCGCTCGCCACATTCGAGACCAGGAATCCGCCCGTCAGCGGCAGGAACGCGAGACCGGCCTGCAGCGGCGTCTCGCCGCGCGCGTGCTGCAAATAAAGGCTCAACACGAACACGACGCCGTAGTAAGTCAGATTTACGCAGATACCGAACAGCACGGCCGCGCTGAAGGTGCGGTTGCCGAAGAACGTGAGCGGCAGCATCGGCATATCGACGCGCCGTTCGGTGACGACGAACGCGATCGCCGCGATCAGCGCGAGCATGAAGCTGCCACAAACGAGCGGATGCGCCAGCCCGAGCGGCCGCCATTCGATCACGGCGCCCGTGAAGGCCGTCAGCGCGACGACCGCGAGCAGCTGGCCGACGGGATCGATGCCGCGCGCGGTTGAAGTCGTCGTGGCGTTACCAGGCGCTTTATCGATCGAGGCCGCCCGCGGACGCGGCACCCACGCGAAAGTCGCCGCCAGCCCCAACGCGCAGATGGGCAGATTCACCAGAAAGATCGCGCGCCAGCCGAGCGCAGCGATCAGCAGTCCGCCGATCACCGGGCCCGCCGCAATCGCGATCGCGCCCGCCGCCGTCCACAGGCCGACGGCGCGGGCGCGCAGCTTCGGATCGTGGCTGCACGCCTCGTTGAGCAACGCGAGCGAATTGGGCAACATCGCCGCTGCACACATCCCTTGCACGGCGCGCGCGGCGACGAGCAGCGCGGCGCCCGATGCGAGCCCGCAGGCCAGCGAAGCCGCCGCGAACAGCGCGATGCCGCACGCGAACATCCGGCGCGCGCCGAAGCGGTCGCCCAGCACGCCTGCCGACAGCATCAGCACCGCGAACGCGAGCGTGTACGCATCGACGATCCATTGCAGGCCCGTGACGTTTGCATGCAGATCCGCGCCGATCTTTGCGAGCGCGATGTTGACGATGGTCACGTCGAGTTGCGTGACGACGAAGCCGACGCTTACCGTCGCGACGATGCGCGCGAGCGCCGGCGTGAAGCGGGGTACAGGAGAAGTATTCATGCGTCGATGATAGGGCGGCCCTGCCATGCGACGTTTCGGACCGGCTTGAAGTGTCGATGCGACGACCAGTCCTTGCGGGCAAGTGGCGTGCCTGCGCACGCCACTTGAACAGCGTTACTGCGCGGCGTCCTTCTTCACGAAGCACGCGGTCAGCGCGCCGATCACGCACAGCGCGCCGACGTAGAGCGCGGGCGCCATCGGATTCGACTTCAGCATCAGCGACACGACGATCGGCGTCAGGCCGCCGAACACCGCGTACGCGACGTTGTACGAGAACGAGATGCCCGAGAAGCGCACGACAGGCGGGAACGCGTTGACCATCACGAAGGGCACCGCGCCGATCACCCCGACGAACAGGCCCGCGACGGCGTACAGCGGCACGAGCATCGCGCTATCGACGGCGAGTTGCTGGAACAGCACGTAATACGCGATACCGAGCCCCACGCAGCCGACGAAAATCGTGCGGCCCGCGCCGAAGCGCCCCGCGAGCGAGCCCGCCAGCACGCAGCCGATCGTCAGGAACAGCGTCGCGATGCTGTTGGCGAAGAGTGCCGTCGCCGGCGCGATGTGAAACTGCTTTTGCAGCAGCGTCGGCGTCATCAGGATCACGACGACGATTGCGGCCGACAGCATCCACGTCAGCAGCATCGACACGATCACGGTGCGGCCGTGATCGCGCAGCACGGCCTTCAGCGGAATTTCCGCAGCCAGCGACTTGCGCTGCTTCATTTCGGCGAACACGGGCGTCTCGTGCAGCCAGCGGCGCAGATACACCGAGAACAGGCCGAACACGCCGCCGAGCAGGAACGGGATGCGCCATGCGAAATCCGCGATTTCAGTAGCCGCGAAGTGGCGATTTACCGCCGACGCGACCAGCGAGCCGAGCAGGATGCCCGCCGTCAAGCCCGCTGTCAGCGTGCCGCACGCATAGCCGACGTGGCGCTGCGGCACGTGCTCGGAGACGAACACCCACGCGCCCGGCACTTCGCCGCCGACGGCCGCGCCCTGCATCACGCGGAACAGGAGCAGCAGCACGGGCGCCATGATGCCGATGCTCGCGTAGGTGGGCAGCATGCCCATCATCAGCGTGGGCAGCGACATCAGCAGCACGCTCAGCGTGAACATGCGCTTGCGGCCGAGCAGGTCGCCGAAGTGCGCCATGATGATGCCGCCCAGCGGCCGCGCCAGATAACCGGCGGCGAAGATGCCGAAGGTCTGCAGCTGGCGCAGCCAGTCGGGAATCGACTGCGGGAAGAACAGCTGTCCGATCGCCGGGGCGAAGAATACGAAGATGATGAAGTCGTAGAACTCGAGCGCGCCGCCGAGCGCGGCGAGGCTGAGCGTCTTGTAGTCGTGGCGGGTCAGAGGACGCGCGTGCGCGCTGTCCCTGGCGTGTGGTCTACCCAGTTCGGTTGCTTGCATTGCCTGTCGTTGTATGAATAGAAGAGCCGCGCGTTGCGCGCGGAGTACGGCGGTCGTCAGGCGGGAAGTGCGGCAGTGCGGGGTAGGGCACGGGACACGGCACGTCGGCCCGGATAGGGCGGCGTGATGACGATTTTGGCCAGCCCGCGATTTTACAGGATGTAATTTGTCGCAGAACCTTTGCAAATTCGGACAAGTCTTATGGGCTTAACGATACAGCGTGAACAGAATCGCGATCCTGGACCAATTGTCGAGGACTCATCCATGCGTATCGCCATTCTTCAACGTGACCTCGTGCAGGGTAAGTTGCTGGAAAAAATCATCGTTCAGGCTGGCCACAGTTGCGTCGTGTACGACGACGGCCTGACGCTCTCCAAGGTGCTCGCCCGCTCGACGGTCGATCTGCTGATTCTCGACTGGCACGCGCTGCGTCTGTCGGGCACGGACGTGCTCAAGGCGGTTCGCTCGGTAGGCGGCGAGCGCATGCCCGTGATGTTCGCTTCGGCGGATGGCTCGGAAGAAAGCGCTGTGCGCGCGTTCGTGCTGGGCGCCGACGACTACGCCACGCTGCCTGTGCGGCATGCCGAGTTTCGCGAGCGCCTGTCCGCGCTGCTGCGCCGCGCGTATCCGGAACGCTACGGCAAGGACAGTTTCGACGTCGGGCCGTATCACTTCGACACCCGTCGTCAACTGGTCACGCTGCGCGGCGCGCCCGTGCAGTTGTCGGGCACGCAGTACCGGCTTGCGTCGCTGTTCTTTTCGAACATCGGCCGCGTGCTGTCGCGCGATCACATCTTCGCGATGGTCTGGGGCCGCGAGTTTCGCGAGGTGACGCGCACGATCGACAGCCACGTGTCGCGCCTACGCGTGCTGCTGCAGATTGAGCCGCAAAACGATTTCCGTTTGCAGCCCGTGTACAAGAGCGGCTATCGCCTGCTGCATCTGCGCACGAACGAGACCGCCGTTGTGCCGCATGCAGAGGCGGCCTGAGCGGAGTTAAGCGGTTCTGGCGGCGGCTACCTGTGGAAGGAAGCCGCCGTTTTCTTTTTGTTTCCCGCGTTCGTGCTTACAGCTTTGGCAATGCCGGACGCATTTCAATCGAGCGACGGATCAGCGCTTCGACGGCCTTGCGCTCGTCGCCGGCGAGCGGCAGCCGCGGCGGACGCACCGGCTCCGTGCCAAGGCCGACAATCGCTTCCGCCAGCTTGATGTTCTGCACGAGCTTCGCCGACACATCGAGCGCGAGCAGCGGCGCGAACCAGCGATAGATCGCGCGCGCCTCTTCCAGCCGTCCCGCCTTCAGCAACTTGTAGATCGCGACCGTCTCGTGCGGAAACGCGCACACCAGCCCCGCGACCCAGCCATGCGCGCCCATCAGGATCGCTTCCATCGCCAGATTGTCGACGCCGCACAGAATTGCATAGCGGTCGCCGACTTCGTTGATGAGATCCGTCACGCGCCGCACGTCGCCGCACGATTCCTTGATCGCGACGATCTTCTTCTCGTCGGCGATTTCAGCGAACATCTCCGGCGTCATGTCGACGCCATACGCGAGCGGATTGTTGTAGATCATCAGCGGCAGCGGGCTGGCGTCGGCGACCATGCGGAAGTGGTTCAGCGTCTCGCGGCGGTCCGACAGATAGCGCAGGCCGGGCAGCACCATATAGCCCGCTGCGCCATGCTTCGCGCCCGCTTCAGCCTGGCGGCAGCCGTCGAGCGTGCTGTTTTCGGCGATCGTCAGCAGCACGGGCACCCGGCCGCGCGATGCTTCGACGGCCACGTCGAGCACCTGCAGCTTTTCATCGAGGGAAAGGGTGGACGCCTCGCCAAGCGAGCCGCACACGATGATCCCGTCGACACCCGCGTCGATCTGCGCCTCGATATTCTTGCCGGTCCACGCACGGTCTATGCTGAAATCCGCGTTGAACTTGGTGGTGACTGCGGGCAATACGCCTTCCCAGATATGCGCCACGACTGCTCTCCTGAAAGTGATGAGTCGAGTGCAGTGTAAGCATGGAATATTCGGATGTCTTGCGCGAATCGCGCGTTTCGCGTGACGATTTCGGCATAGCGGCTGTGCGAGAGGAGTCCATGATTTACGATGCTTTCGATGTTTAGATTCCGTCCTGTCCGGCCTGCCTCCGTCGAACGCCGCAGGATCGATGCCGCTTCCGTGCGCGATGCAGCCGCGCTCCGCTTGCTCGATGAACCGCCCGGCCACAACCTGGATGCGGGCAGCATCCACATTCTTCGGGCTATGCTGAAATCGTCACAATCCACGCGCAGCCGCGTCAAGACTGCACGCCGCCGCGTTTCTACCATGAGCGGCATGAAAACCTTGAACGTCATCGATTCGCACACGGGCGGTGAACCGACCCGCCTCGTGGTGTCCGGCGGCCCCGACCTCGGCGGCGGCACGCTCGCGCAACGGCTCGACGTGTTTCGCGCGCGCTTCGACGACTGGCGCGCGGGCATCGTCACCGAGCCGCGCGGCTCGGATGTGGTGGTCGGCGCGCTATTGTGCGAGCCGGATCGCAAGGAGTGCGCGGCGGGCGTGATCTTCTTCAACAACGTCGGCTATCTGGGCATGTGCGGGCACGGCACGATCGGCCTCGTTGTGTCGCTTGCGCATATGGGAAGCATTGGGCCGGGCCGGCATCTGATCGACACGCCGGTCGGCATCGTCGAGGCGACGCTCAACGACGATCTCAGCGTGTCGGTGCGCAATGTGCCTGCATACCGGCATCGCAAGGACGTGACCGTCGACGTGCCCGGCTTCGGCCCGCTGACGGGCGATATCGCGTGGGGCGGCAACTGGTTCTTTCTCGTCGCGAACCATGCACGCACGCTGGACGCGTCGAACATTCCCGAGCTCACGCACTTTACCTCGACGATCCGTGACGCGCTGATCGCGGCGGGCATCACGGGGGCGAACGGCGCGCTGATCGACCACATCGAGCTGTTCGGGCCGGGCTCGCGCGAAGGTATCGACAGCCGCAGCTTCGTGCTGTGCCCCGGCAACGCATACGACCGCTCGCCGTGCGGCACGGGCACGAGCGCGAAGGTTGCGTGCCTCGCCGCCGACGGCAAGCTCGCGGCGGGAACGGTATGGCGGCAGGAGAGCATCATCGGCAGCGTGTTCGAAGCGAGCTATGCGGAAGGCGGCACGCAGGACGGCATCGCGACCGTCATTCCGACCATCACCGGGCACGCCCACATCATGGCCGAGAGCCGCCTTTGCTTCGACGAGCGCGATCCGTTCGCGTGGGGCATCCGCACGGTATGACGGCGGATGTCGTGATCGTCGGCGCGGGTATCGTCGGCGCGGCGTGCGCAGCGGAACTCGCCGCGCGTGGCTTGCGCGTGACGGTGCTCGATGCGCAGGGTATCGGCGGCGGTGCGACGGCGGCGGGCATGGGGCATATTGTCGTGATGAACGACTCGCCGGCGGAATTCGCGTTGAGCCGCTATTCGCGCGACTTGTGGCTCGAACTTGCGCCGCAGTTGCGAACGCGCGATGCGTTTGCGCGCTGCGGCACGCTGTGGGTCGCATCCGACGCTGAAGAACTCGACGCCGCGCGTGAGATGCATGCCGGCTTCGTCGCGCAGGACGTCGCGGCGCAACTGCTCGACGAGCACGCGCTCTACGACTGTGAGTCGTCGCTCGCACCGGGCATGGCGGGCGGCTTGCTCATCGGCCACGACAGCATCGTGTATGCGCCGTCTGCTGCACAATGGCTGCTCACGCAATCGCCCGGCGCTGCGCGGATCGACGTGCGGCTGCAGGCGCAAGCCGTGGCCGTCGATGCGCAACACGTCACGCTGTCGAATGGCGAGCGCGTCGGCGGCGCGCACATCGTCGTCGCGAACGGATTGCAGGCGCGTGAACTCGTGCGCGGCTTGCCGTTGCAGCCTAAAAAAGGCCATTTGCTGATCACCGACCGCTATCCCGGTTTCATCCGCCATCAACTGCTCGAACTCGGCTATATCAAGAGCGCCCATCACGCGACGGGAACATCCGTCGCGTTCAACGCGCAGCCGCGGCCGACGGGACAACTGCTGATCGGCTCGTCGCGCCAGTTCGACACCACCGACGCAGCCGTCGAAATGCCCGTGCTCGCGCAGATGCTGCAGCGCGCGGCGCGTTATCTGCCCGCATTGCCGACGCTCAACGGCATTCGCGCATGGACGGGCTTTCGTGCGGCATCGCCGGATGGCTTGCCGCTGATCGGACCTGCGGGCGGCACGGCACCCGGCGTGTGGCTCGCGGTCGGCCATGAAGGGCTGGGCGTGACGACGTCGCTCGGTACCGCGCAGTTGCTCGCCGCGCAGATCACGCAGACAGCGGCTGCCATTGCTGTCGATCCGTTTCTGCCTGAGCGTTTCGAGTTTGGGGCGTGTCATGTCTGAAGTGCTTCTTCCACGCGTACGCGTCACGATCGACGGCGAGCCTGTCGAGATTGAGCAGGGCGCCACCATCGCCGCTGCGCTGGCGGTGTGCGGTACGAGCGCATACGGCACGCGCATGTCGATCATTGGCGAGCCACGCGCGCCGATGTGCGGCATGGGCGTGTGCCAGGAATGCCGCGTGACGGTCGATGGGCGCATGCATGTGCTCGCATGTCAGACCGTGTGCCGCGACGGCCAGATCGTGCAAACGACGAGGCCGCGATGAACGGTCAGCACTTCGATGTCGTCGTCGTGGGTGCGGGGCCGGCGGGTCTCGCTGCCGCTTGCGAGGCGGCGAAAACGGGCGCGCGCGTCTCCGTGCTCGACGACAATCCTCGCGCGGGCGGCCAGGTATGGCGCAATGGCCCCGCGCATCCCCCATCGGATGAATTGGCCGCGCTTCTGCATGAGATCCATGCGAACGGCAACGTGGCGCTCGTGTCTGCGGCGCGAATCATTGCGCCGCTCGACAAAGGCCGTCTGCTGATCGAATCGGCGGAACAAGGCGGCGCACGCATCGGCTACGACCGCCTGATTCTTGCCACGGGCGCGCGTGAACTGCTGTTGCCGTTCGACGGCTGGACGCTGCCCGGCGTGACGGGTGCAGGCGGCTTGCAGGCATTGATCAAGGGCGGCGTGCCTGTGCGCGGCGAGCGCATCGTGATTGCGGGCAGCGGTCCGTTGCTGCTCGCGTCTCTCGCGACCGCGCGCGCGGCAGGCGCGCGGGTCGTGGCCGTGGTCGAGCAGGCATCGTTGGCATCGGTGGTGCGCTTTGGCGTGTCGCTTGCGGCAACGCCCGCGAAGCTCGTGCAAGCGGCGCAACTGACGCGCGGTTTTGCAGGGCTTCGTTATCTGACGTCGAGCGTGGTGCGCGCGGCGCAGGGTAGTGGACATGTCGAGCGCGCGATCGTCGAACGCGCGGGCGGACGCATGGAGACGATCGATTGCGATCGCATCGCTTGCGGCTACGGCCTCGTGCCGAACACGACGCTCGCTCGCGCGCTGGGCTGCGCGACGCGCGCCGACGGTGCGATCGCCGTCGACGAAGCGCAGCGCACGTCCGTCGCAAACATCTTCGCGGCGGGCGAATGTGTGGGCGTCGGCGGGATGGAGCTTGCGCGGGTGGAAGGGCGGCTTGCGGGGCTTGCGGCCGTGGACGTCGAGCAGAGCGAGCAACTGAAACGGGAACGCGCGCGCTGGCAGCGGTTCGCTGCGCGCGTCGAGTCAGCATTCGCGTTGCGCGACCACACACGCCAACTACCCGCCGACGACACATTGCTATGCCGTTGCGAAGATGTATCGGTCGGCGAGGTCCGCGCGCATGCGAACTGGCGCGACGCGAAGCTGCACACGCGCTGCGGAATGGGCGCGTGTCAGGGCCGCATTTGCGGCGGTGCGGCGCAGGCGTTGCTCGGCTGGGATGTGACGCAGGTTCGTCCGCCCATCCACCCGGCGCAGATCGCCACGCTGATCCTTGCGGCCGATGAGAATCCGGCCGCACATTGACCCGCCCGTCCACGAGAAAAATACCGAGGCGCGCGCATCGAACGCATTGACGCAAGATTTTTTCGCCCGCCACGCGCCGCCCTATAATCGATCAGCCCGCGACACCCGCCGGGGCAATCTTCACCCTCTCGCAGTCCATGCACGGAACCCTCACGATGAACACGTTCGCTTCTACGCTTGACGCGCTCGATTCGGGTGAGGCGTCGCTGGCCGGGATGCTCTCGCATTTCGCGCTGCTCGAACCCGTTTTCGACGCGATGCCCGATATCGTGTTCTTCGTGAAGGACGCGCAGGCGCGCTACGCGCTTGTCAATCGGACGCTGGTGTCGCGCTGCGGATTCAAGGAGAAAGAAAAGCTGCTCGGCAAGACGGCGGAAGACGTGTTTCCGAGCCGCTTCGGCCGCATCTACACGGCGCAGGACAAGGCTGTGATCCATGTTGGCAATCAGATGGTCGATCAACTGGAGCTGCATCTGTATCCGGGCCGGCAGCCGGGCTGGTGCCTGACCTGCAAGCAGCCGTTGCGCGACGCGGCGGGGCGAGTGGTCGGGCTGGCGGGCATTTCGCGCGATCTGCGCGCCGATGAAATCAGCCACCCCGCGTATAGCCGGCTCGCGACGGTCGTGCAGCATCTGCAAGAGAATTATGTTCAGCCGCTGAATTTGAAGCAGCTTGCCGCGATGGCGGATATGTCGGTTGCGCAGCTCGAACGGTATTTTCACAAGGTGTTTCATCTGACACCGCGCCAGGTGCTGCTGAAGACCCGGCTCGATGCGGCGACCGCGTTACTCGTATCGCACGACAAGGTCACCGATGTCGCCGCCCTGTGCGGTTATACAGATCACAGTGCGTTCACGCGGCAATTCAAGGCGACCGTCGGCGTCACGCCGACCGAATACCGGATGCTGTTGCACGGCACCTCGCGCAACTAACTGTCAATTCCGCTGAGCGACATCGAGCAAAGGCAAACCAGCGATTAGCCGCGCTTGCGGCCAGAAGCCAGTCATAAGCAGCCAGATATAAGCAGCCAGAGAACGATGCCCGCCCGCCGTGCAAAGCTTCGCTATTACGTGTACGTGGTCGCGCTCGACGATACGGTCTGGAACGAGGCACGCTTTCGACGCGCGAATCCCGACTATCGGTTCGAACGGCCGTGCGTGTATGTGGGTATGACCGGGTTGGACCCGGACTTGCGTTTCGACCGGCACAAAGCGGGCATTCAGTCGAATCGCTATGTGCGCGACTATGGTTTGCGGCTGATGCCGGAACTATACGAAGTCTTCAATCCCCTGCCGTACGACGGCGCGCGAGACATGGAAGTCGAACTGGCGATCGGCTTGCGCGAAGCAGGGTATGGCGTGTGGCAGGCGTAATGTCGCAGGGCGAGACGCGCCGAAAAACGGGATGTGCTGGGCTTACTTGACGCCGAGTCCGCGCAAAATCGCGTTGCCTTCTGGCGTCAGGCGAATGTGTGATTCACCCGCATCCGTGGCGATGCTTTCGACGAGCCCGGCTTCCTGCAGCGTCGGAATCTCCGGCTTGGCGAACGCAGCCATAGGCGCGTGCAGCAACAGCAGCATCGTTGCAAGCTCATGCGGGCTGAGGAGCCGGCGGAGAATGGTCGTCTTTTTAGGCGGCGCGGCTTTCGCGGCGGCGGCTTGCGCAGATGCGGCCGGAGTGTCGGTCGCGATGCGGGTCGTCGAGTCGTTGCGGTCTTTGTAGTAATCCATCCTGGCACCTGGGTGGAACGCGGGTCAGTGTGAAGGACGAATACTGGCAGCGCAGACTTAAACGATTCTTAAGCCATCCGCCTTCGAGGGCGGAGAAGTTGTTACATCCAGTTACGCCGCCGCGTTTGCGAGCGGCCTCAGGGCGCGCATTCCTTGCTCGCGCTTTCGATCCACAGGTTCGACGTGTTGCGTTTGCCCGCGTAGTAGCGGAACGTCGTGCCGCCGTTGTCGGCGCGGACCTTGACGATATTGGACTCGCCGAAATCGAGCATCTGGCCTTGCGGAATGGGCGTGGCCTTGACGGGCGTGTCGTGCTTCGCCGCGGCTTGGGTCATGCACTGGATGACGTCGTTGACGGGGCGATTCGTCATGTTGTCCTTCATCGGATCGCCGGCATCCGGGTTGTGAGACGCCTGATATTGCGCGCAAGCGGCGAACAGCATCGGGATGGACAGGGTGACGGCTAGCTTCTTCATGAGTCTCCTTCTGGTTGGCGGTGGGCGCCGCACGAGGCGTCGGATGAGGGACGGGCTCGTCGATGCGGAACCGCAAAACGTTCGGGAAATTATATCGGTGCAAGCGGTGTGCCTGATTTTTCGCGGGCAATCGGTGGGGGGATTTCTCTTGCCGCCGGCGGTTTTATCGTTCTGATTTGGTCTATTTGGTTAATTTACGTTTCTATGCTGTGTTCTGATGGTGCGTATTTTTGTATTCAAATAAAACTAACTGGATGGTGCAAATTTAGTGAAAACCCCAAAAGACGGGCGTTGCGATGACGTGCAAACTTTAGCGCGGGTCGCGTCAGGTGCATCGGGAGCGGTTTTTGACGCGCTGTGTGGGGCACTATCGGGAGGGTTTTTTAGTCATGAGTTTTGCGTCGGTGCTGGTTTTGAATGGTCCCAATCTCAACTTGCTTGGCACGCGAGAGCCGACGATCTACGGCGCGGAAACGCTCGACGATGTTGCGCGTCGCTGCCGCGAGGCAGGACAAAGACTCGATCTCGCGATTGATTTTCGGCAGTCGAATGCCGAGCATCAGTTGATCGAATGGCTTCACGAAGCGCGTACGACGCAGCAGGGGATTGTGTTTAATCCTGCGGCCTACACGCATACTTCGGTGGCGATTGCGGATGCGCTGTCGGCGATTGGAAAGCCAGTGATCGAGGTGCATATCTCTAACGTTCACAAACGTGAAGCGTTTCGGCATCACTCGTATGTGTCCGCTGTCGCGGATGGGGTTATTTGTGGGTGTGGTACTCAGGGATATGTGCTCGCTCTCGAACGGATGGCGGAGATTTTGAAGTTGAGGTGATGCGCCTGCGCGGCGGTTTGGTTGTTGCCTTTGTGCTGGTGCCTGCGAGGCGCGGGCGATGCCGGTTGGGGTTGTTGGCTTTTCTTCGCTGGCATCCGCGAATTGCCTTCGTGCTTCGAGCGTTGCCGTTTGGTGTTTTGGGCTTTTCGCTGGCATCCGCGTTATGGTGTTTGATGTTCAGGCGTCGCCCCTGTGCGGGGCGGCACCTACTTTTCTTTGCCGCCGCAAAGAAAAGTAGGCAAAAGAAAGCGG
>NZ_JAWRXV010001201.1:0-254 GCF_046534875.1 Paraburkholderia sp. SIMBA_054
GGCGACGATAGGGATCCAGATAAGTAGACTAAGAAGAGGCAATGGCATGTGCTCTATCGAAACTTGGAGTACAAAACGCCGCCGCAATGCTTTCTATTTGGAAAGTATTGAAGCGAAAATGTAGGCTTCTCTTGATCGGACTTGCGTGAATCGGTACTACCCGAGTTCACGTTTACCCGCAGTCGAATGACAAGGGTGGAAGGTTACCAAGATAAGAATAATTTTGCATCGCAACAATGCGCGAATGCCGTAGA
>NZ_JAWRXV010001202.1:0-254 GCF_046534875.1 Paraburkholderia sp. SIMBA_054
GTTGAAGGCCTCCTGGAGTTCGCTACAGCCTGCAACGACGTCTGGTATGCCGGGGCGGCAGATGAGAACCTCCGCTTCAGCCATGTCGACGATTAAACATCATCGTAACAATGTTAATGTATTGGGTATCCCTATGAATGTCCGAATTGGAATCGATATCGGTGGGACATTCACCGATGTCAGCCTGTTGCGCGAGGATGGAAGCGCGCTGGTTTTCAAAACACCTTCGACACCGGCAGCTCCGGAGAAAGGGG
>NZ_JAWRXV010001203.1:0-254 GCF_046534875.1 Paraburkholderia sp. SIMBA_054
GAGCCTGAAAGTGGCCGGCGAGGAGCCGCAGCGGCGCAGCGCCTACGAGAACCTGATGGTCGAAACGGTGAACCAGGAGGTGCGGCTGGCGCGCATGGGCCTGGGCTTCGGCAGCGCCAGCCAGCTGGTGTTCGGGCTCGAGCGCGTGGCGGTGATGTGGATCGGCGCGCTGTTGGCGCTGCGCGGAGTGTTCTCGGTGGGCATGCTGATCGCCTATCTTTCCTACAAGGACCAGTTCGCCGGGCGCATGGGCG
>NZ_JAWRXV010001204.1:0-254 GCF_046534875.1 Paraburkholderia sp. SIMBA_054
TGCGTCGCACACGGCTCGCCAGTCGTCGGCGAAGAAGGGAGCCAAATAATGAAAACAGGACCGTGGGACCGTGCCATTGCGGCGTTGTTCGCCGCAGTGCTCACGTTGGGGCTGATCAACCAGGTCGATGCACGAGGCGAGCGAGGTGGTGGCGCCCGTGGCGGCGGCGGCGAAGGTGGCTTTTCGCGTGGCGGGGCAGCGTCGGCTGGGGGCCTCTCTTCCGGCGGCTCGACCGCTGTGCAAGGCGGTTCACG
>NZ_JAWRXV010001205.1:0-254 GCF_046534875.1 Paraburkholderia sp. SIMBA_054
GGGAGGATTTCATCGGTCGGGCTCGGGCATGAATGTTACACAGTAACATTCGTGTCAAGCCCGATCCGGCGGCAGCGGGGGTCGATCAGTCCGGGGCGAAGGCGATCAAGGCGATCGCCAGTACCGCCAGGCCAAGGCCCAGGCGGTTCCAACGGCTGGTGCGTTCGCCGAAGGCGACCACGCCGACCAGCGTGCCCAGCGCGACCACGCCGATGTTCATCGTCGCGAACACCACCGCCGGGTTGTCCGGCAGG
>NZ_JAWRXV010001206.1:0-254 GCF_046534875.1 Paraburkholderia sp. SIMBA_054
GTCATAGCTACTCCAACTTGCTCATAAAACTCTGCTTTACTCTTCTAAACTCATCTCTCCTCTACTCAACTAAAACTATAAGTTGGAAAAATCTAACAATTACAATTCTACCCTTCCTTATCCCTGTTTTCAACAGTAATTTCATTTATATAATATTACTCTTAGTTAACATAAAACATTTTCCAGGCACCACGAAGAAGCGCTAATCTTTTCTTAGACTAACGCTCCCTATAGTTTGTTTAATAATCTAATCT
>NZ_JAWRXV010001207.1:0-254 GCF_046534875.1 Paraburkholderia sp. SIMBA_054
CGACTGGCCCATTTCGCGCAATTGCATGATGCAGTGCCAGATTTCCGTGCGGATGACCGGAGCAAGCCCTTCCGTCGCTTCATCGAGGATCAGAAGATGCGGGTTCGTCATCAATGCACGCCCGATGGCCAGCATCTGCTGTTCGCCGCCTGAAAGCGTGCCCGCCGTCTGATCCGCCCGCTCCTGCATACGCGGGAAAAGCGCATATATCTTGCCAAGATCCCATGGCGACTGTCGCTTGCAGCGGTTGGATG
>NZ_JAWRXV010001208.1:0-254 GCF_046534875.1 Paraburkholderia sp. SIMBA_054
CCGGAGACCGCGATGAAACCCACGGCGGCGGATACCGAGAACGGCATGCCACGCAGCAGCAATGCGGCGGCACCGCCGACCAGCGCCAGCGGCACGCAGGCGAACACCAGCAGCGCCTCCTTCACGTCGCGCAGGGCCAGGTACAACAGCAGGACGATCAGCGCGAACACCGCCGGAACCACCATCGCCAGCCGGCGCTCGGCGCGTTGCAGGTTCTCGAACTGGCCGCCCCAGCCCAGGTGGACGCCGGGCGG
>NZ_JAWRXV010001209.1:0-254 GCF_046534875.1 Paraburkholderia sp. SIMBA_054
GGTTCGCGCTCGTACACCGCCAGCGCGGTGACCAGCTCGTGCAGCAACACGGCGTCGCCCGGCGTGGCCGGGCGGATCACCGGCACGCCGCTCACCTGGCCGCCGCCACGGCGGCGCGCATCCGCGCGATCACGCCGGCATAGTCGGGCGCGTTGAAGATCGCCGAACCGGCGACGAAGGTGTCCGCGCCGGCGGCGGCGATCTGGCCGATGTTGTCGGCCTTGACCCCGCCGTCGATCTCCAGCCGGATCGGC
>NZ_JAWRXV010001210.1:0-254 GCF_046534875.1 Paraburkholderia sp. SIMBA_054
CTGCAGCCGGGTCAGGACATTGTATTGACGGCGCGTTCATCTTCGACATGGACCATGGCGTCGGGTAGCGGCAAGTCTCAATTCAATGGAATGGCCGCTGGACGATTCTTGGGTGTCCAGCGATTCACTGGCTCCGGTACATATAACAGCACTTCAGGTGCGACAAAAATCGTCGTTGAATTATGGGGCGGCGGCGGTGGCGGAGCTGGATGCCCCTCAACCGGCGCCGGTCAGTCCGCTGTGGCTGGAGGGGG
>NZ_JAWRXV010001211.1:0-254 GCF_046534875.1 Paraburkholderia sp. SIMBA_054
AACGTTGAGTTCCTTGACGAGATTATCGACGTTGATTTTCGAACCTGGCGCGATTTTCAGTGACATCAACTGCGCAAAGATTGCCTCATAGACGCTGCCGGCAAGACTGTTGCTGCGTTGTATGAAACCGCTCGGATCAGGCGTGGCGTTGATCATCATCTTATTCAGGTCCCGACTATTTTGCCTCTTGACAGAAACAACCACTAGCACGATGCTCGGAAATAGGCAATACTATATCCTATAGGATTTTATTT
>NZ_JAWRXV010001212.1:0-254 GCF_046534875.1 Paraburkholderia sp. SIMBA_054
TTTTCAAATGTAGTCTTATTAATTTTATCATAAATTTAAATAAATAAACGTAAAAGAGTTCTTTATATAAAATATATAAAGAACTCTTTAAAAGGATACAACCCTTTTAGGTAGATTAAGTGATGGATATGTACTATATCATAGATACTTATCATTTAATAGAATGGGAGAAGAAAGATAAACAGTAAGAGTCAATGGTAAGCGGACTGGAATGGATCAGCGGTTTATGCTGATCCATGAAAGGAGCATTAAGG
>NZ_JAWRXV010000204.1:0-584 GCF_046534875.1 Paraburkholderia sp. SIMBA_054
GATCGAGGCGGCGTTACGCCCGGGCGTCTCGGTGGCGCGCATGGCGCAAGAGCACGGGATCAACGCCAATCTGCTGCGCAAGTGGATCACGAAATACCTGATGGAGCGCGAGAAAGGCGTCTCGCCGACGCCGCGGGATAACGGCGACGACTTGCCGCATTCGGGTGATGCGACTGACAGCCTGGCGATCGATCCTCTGAGTTCTCACCAACTCGTCGTTGCCGCGGCACCACCACCTGCGTTCGTACCAGTCGTTGCGGTACCGCCTGCGTCCACACCGCCACCCCCGTCGATGACGCTCACGCTACATGTGCATCTCTCGAACGGTGTCGAACTCGAACTGGGCAAAGCCATCGCGACCATTGATGAACTGACAACCCTGGTTCAGATCCTTGGGAGGATGCCGTGTTCCGGTTCGACGACAATCTGAAGGTGTATCTGCACCGCGATCCTGTCGACTTCCGGTACGGCATGAACAGCCTGTCGATTCTCGTTGAACAGTCGATGCGCCTGAATCCGATGGACTCGTCGCTTTACATCTTCGGAAACCGGCGTCGCGACAGGATCAAGATCCTTGGCTGGGA
>NZ_JAWRXV010001213.1:0-254 GCF_046534875.1 Paraburkholderia sp. SIMBA_054
GCGCTGCTTCGTCTCCTTGAAACTGACCCGAGCGTATGAGTTTGTGAAGCTTCTCGACGTTTGGGGGATACTGTGCTTCTTGGTGCCCACGTTCCCAGTAGTCGGGGTGTGGATACAGGAATTGCGCCATCACTCCGTGCAGCCTGTGGGCCTCATGCAACTCGGCGCCCCATCGCCAGATGTCTCGCTGTCCTTTCGCGAGCGTGGTGAACACGGCGCTGAACAGCTGCTGCCCCCTGGCTATTCCCGGGATC
>NZ_JAWRXV010001214.1:0-254 GCF_046534875.1 Paraburkholderia sp. SIMBA_054
GGCGCGAGATTTAATCGCCGCGACAATTTGCGACGGCGCGTGCAGGGCCAGACTGGAGGTGGCAACGCCAATCAGCAACGACTGTTTGCCCGCCAGTTGTTGTGCCACGCGGTTGGGAATGTAATTCAGCTCCGCCATCGCCGCTTCCACTTTTTCCCGCGTTTTCGCAGAAACGTGGCTGGCCTGGTTCACCACGCGGGAAACGGTCTGATAAGAGACACCGGCATACTCTGCGACATCGTATAACGTTACTG
>NZ_JAWRXV010001215.1:0-254 GCF_046534875.1 Paraburkholderia sp. SIMBA_054
GCGTGGTTGCTGGCCTGGGCGCTGGCGGGGCTGGCATCGGGGCCCGTCCTGGCCGTCGAGCCGGCGCCGGCCGGCACCGGGGCGCTGAAGATCGACGTGCGGCCTTTCCCGCGCCAGTTCACCGTCGAGGGCACCCAGTTCAGCATCCATGAGCCGCAATACGACAGCTGGAAGGACGACCAGCTTGCCGGGCGCTTCGTGATGGCGGTGAAGAGCGGCACCCACGCCGGACCGGACGGCAAGCCGCAGGACGT
>NZ_JAWRXV010001216.1:0-254 GCF_046534875.1 Paraburkholderia sp. SIMBA_054
GAGAAGCGGCACAACTGCGCTTCCATCTTCGGCGACAGCAAGAACCGGCGGTTCGACGCGCTTGTTCTGCAGCAATGGTGCCAGCGCCCGGATGACGATACCGGCTGCACAAAGCGCGATGATGGGGCGGCCCTCCTCATAAAGCGACCTGACCGCATCGCCGAAATGCACGAAGGTTTCATCCAGCGACGCAACACGGTTCTGGAGGCCGCGTATTTCGGCACGTTCCAGCACCGATGCGATCCGCCGCGCGG
>NZ_JAWRXV010001217.1:0-254 GCF_046534875.1 Paraburkholderia sp. SIMBA_054
GTCCTTAGTCACAGCTGGAATGAATTTTTTATCTAGCTCGCTATATATTCCTACCAAGCGTTCCTTTCCATTTACAATTTCATATATTTCTGCCCCATCATGTGGTCTTAATTTCTGTGGAAATTGAGATTCATATTCTGGAATAATACGTCCGTTTTCAGACATTACAAATCCATTTCCTGTTTGAGGATATTGTAAGTAATCGCTAGGTTTTTTATTTATTGGATCATTAAAATTATCGCCATAAGGGATAT
>NZ_JAWRXV010001218.1:0-254 GCF_046534875.1 Paraburkholderia sp. SIMBA_054
GTCGCCATTGTGATCTTTATCTAGAAAAAACAGCACAGGCTAAGTAACCTGTGCTGTTCAGAGTGTTGAGAAACCCATTTTATATTTGGTTGGTTATTGGCGAGTCACAAACATATTGGTTACCATTTGATTTTTTAGGCCCTCTTGCTAAGCAAGAGGGCCATTTTCTTGATGTTTTGCGTCGCAGCGGTTAGATATGCCTGTTCTTGGACAGACGGATGCCCACGCCGCCTTGCATATCGAAAGCTATGAAG
>NZ_JAWRXV010001219.1:0-254 GCF_046534875.1 Paraburkholderia sp. SIMBA_054
CTACGAGGAAGCCGAGTACTTCCGCGTCGCCGAGCGCGACGGCAACCTGGCCGGCTTCCTGGTCGGTTTCGGCAGCGGCTCCAGGCACGACAGCAGCAATTTCGCCTGGTTCCGCGAGCGCTACCCGGATTTCTTCTATATCGACCGCATCGTCGTCGCCAGCCGGCGGCGTGGCGGTGGCGTCGGCCGCGCCTTCTACGCCGACGTGCAGAGCTATGCCGAGCTGCGCTACCCCCAGCTGGCCTGCGAGGTCT
>NZ_JAWRXV010001220.1:0-254 GCF_046534875.1 Paraburkholderia sp. SIMBA_054
GTGCACGACATCGCCGGTGGCCGGCAGGTGGTGCTCGGCCGTGGCTGGAACGGCACGTTGTGGCTGGCGCGCTGGCAGGACGAGCGCACGCTCATCGGCGAAGGCCAGCGCGGCGTGCGCGGCGCTTTCCTGCGCCTGGACGCGGCGACGGGCGAGGGCAGGGAGGTGGCCCGCCCGCAGATTCCGTTCCAGTCCTTCACCACCGCGCGCAATGGCCGCAGCGCCTACCTGGGCATCCGCGACGACCAGCCGGC
>NZ_JAWRXV010000205.1:0-580 GCF_046534875.1 Paraburkholderia sp. SIMBA_054
ATCAAGGACGCGGGCGGCCTGCTCGAGCGCTTCGGCCAGCCACGCACGCTGAAGGCGGGCAGCGGCACGCTCAACGGCAAGATGGTGTGGCGCGGCGGCCCGACGGCGATCGACTATCCGACGCTCAACGGCAATATCGCCGTGGATCTGCGGCATGGGCAGATTCTCAAGGTCGATCCGGGCGTCGCCAAGCTGCTCGGCGTGCTCAGCCTGCAAAGCCTCGCGCGCTTCGCGACGCTCAATTTCCGTGACGTGATCGGCGAAGGTCTGCCCTTCGAGCATGTCACGGGGACGGCGCAGATTCGCAACGGCATCGGCCGCACGGAAAACTTCGAGATGGTGACCGCGCCGGCCCGCGCCGAAATGAAAGGCTCCGTCGATCTGGCTCAGGAAACGCAGGATCTGCATGTCCAGATCGTGCCGACGGTGAGCGCCGGCGCAGCGGTCGTCGCGGCCGCGGTAATCAATCCATTGCTCGGCCTAGGCGCGCTGGTGGCGGATCTGGCGTTCAGCCAGTCGATCTCGCACGCGTTCGCGCGGGAGTACGCGATCACCGGTTCGTGGTCGAAACCGCACATCG
>NZ_JAWRXV010001221.1:0-254 GCF_046534875.1 Paraburkholderia sp. SIMBA_054
GTATTCGTAAAGAGTTAATTCCAAAAGACGATTCATTTGAAGCAAGATATTTTATTAAATAATTGGAGGCAAAATTAAAATGGCAACAAAACTTAAAAAAGCTATTACTGAAGTAGGTAAACATACTACTGGCAATTTAAATTCATTAAAAATTAAAACAGTGGCGCATGGCGCTAAAGTGTCTGGTTCTGATATTGATAATTTCACATTGGTGGAACTAGGATTCAATTCAGACGGAGATCGTATTGCGAAAA
>NZ_JAWRXV010001222.1:0-253 GCF_046534875.1 Paraburkholderia sp. SIMBA_054
GTGTATGTATTCCCAGATCACCCTGGGCGTGGCCGGCATCGCGAGTTCGTCGCTGCCGTAGTCGCGCAGCGCGTCGGCCAGCGCGTTGAAGATGGTGGCCGTAGCCGGCGTGATGCCGCTTTCTCCACCGCCTTTCACTCGCAGCGGATTGCCCTGCGTCGGATCTTCCGTCAGCTCCACGTTGAGCGGCGGAATCACGCCGGCGCGCGGCACGCCGTAGTCCATGTAGGAGCCGGTCAGCACCTGGCCGGTT
>NZ_JAWRXV010001223.1:0-253 GCF_046534875.1 Paraburkholderia sp. SIMBA_054
GCCGTGCTGTCACCGACGAATCGTGTGAGAGTGTTACAAAGCGTTTCGCACTCAGACATCGGTGATCTGCGAGATCAAAGAGCCACTTTTTCGAGCCGTCAAACGGAAATTTCTCTCCGTTTATGAAGAAAAAGCGGCGGTTGTACAACAAACTCGTCTTGCGGTCCAGTCGCACTCCGAACTTCGATGCTTCACTGATAAAACGCGCTTCGTTGAGCGGCCTTTGCGGCGGATCAAAGACGACACTCGGCTT
>NZ_JAWRXV010001224.1:0-253 GCF_046534875.1 Paraburkholderia sp. SIMBA_054
CCGTCCTGTTCCGCACCCTGGCCCTGGCCCTGTTGATCGCCGCGCCGACCGCCCGGGCCGATGTCCCCATCGCCCCGCGCATCCCCGAGCAGGTCTCCAATCCGGCCTGGGAAGCGGACATGCGGCACTTCGCCGAGCTCGACGCGCAGGCCCCGCCGCCGCGCCATGCGGTGCTGTTCCTGGGCAGCTCGTCGATCCGTTTCTGGGACTCGTTGGCCAGCGACTTCCCCGGCCAGGCGGTGATCAACCGTGG
>NZ_JAWRXV010001225.1:0-253 GCF_046534875.1 Paraburkholderia sp. SIMBA_054
CGCGTGCTCGAAATCGCGCCGCCGTGGGTCGACACGGATCTCGTCCACAGGAGCGGCGATCCGCGTGCAATGCCGCTCGATGCGTTCATCGCCGAGACCTTGGACAAGCTCGCTACCGCGACGCAGGAAGTGGTGGTCAGCGCTGCCCAGCCGCTGCGCGACAACGTCGGACCTAACGAGTATGCGTTCGTCGACCAGTTCAACCTCTCGTTGAAAGATAACCCCATTCCAGTAGCCTGACGGACCCCAACGG
>NZ_JAWRXV010001226.1:0-253 GCF_046534875.1 Paraburkholderia sp. SIMBA_054
CGCCTCCAGGCCGAAGCCGACGTCGTGGAGGATCACCGCGTCCTTGCCGTAGCCGGCTTCGACATGGTTCAGCCGGATCAGCGAGAACGGCAGCTTGGCCGGCGGCGCGAACTCGATGCGGAACTCGCGTTCGGCGCGCACCGCCTCGGTGCCGGCCAGCTTGGCCAGGCGCTTCATGCGGCTCTGCGCCTGCGCTGCCTTGCTGGCCTGCGCCTTGAATCGGTCGATGAAGCTCTGCAGGTGGGCGCGCTCG
>NZ_JAWRXV010001227.1:0-253 GCF_046534875.1 Paraburkholderia sp. SIMBA_054
GCCTTCAGACCGCCGCCCAGATCTTCCGTGCCGCGCAGGCCGAAACGCGAGCCTTGCATGACGCCGCTGGACAGGTTGTACAGGTGCTTGCCACCCGAGTTGGTGTTGATGTTGAAGCCTTCGTCAATGATACCGTACAGGGTCACGCTGCTCTGAGCATGTGCGACGCCTGCGAATGCGCCCAGTGCTGCGAGAGCGAGAAGCGACTTTTTCATCGAATGATCTCCAAGGATTACGAATCTTTTTTACAAGG
>NZ_JAWRXV010001228.1:0-253 GCF_046534875.1 Paraburkholderia sp. SIMBA_054
CGGTCGTATCGACACTTTGATCGTGAATGCAGGCATGTCGGCCCACGCCAATTTTGCTGAGATCAAACCAGATGATCTCAACTGGATGCATGATCTGATGGAGTTGAATTACTGGGGTAGCATCTGGCCCATTCATGCAGCACTTCCGTATCTTGCCGCCAGCAAGGGACGGATCGTGGCTGTGTCTTCTGTTGCCGGATTGATCGGTGTGCCGGGGCGCACTGCCTATAGCGGAACGAAGTTCGCTCTTTCG
>NZ_JAWRXV010001229.1:0-253 GCF_046534875.1 Paraburkholderia sp. SIMBA_054
TCATGGCGTACGCGGGCCGCTACGCTTTGCCGAAGGCGCTGTTTCCGATGGTCCTGTTCGGCGACGCGTTGACGCCCGCGGCCGCGTTGCAGGCGGGGTTGATCACGAAGGTCTGCGAGCCAGCAATGCTGCGCAGCGACGCGGACGCGCTCACCGAGCGCATTCTCGCGCTCGACGATGCGGGCGTGCGCCAGTGCAAGGCATTCTTCCTGGCGGCCGAGGAATGCACGACCGAACAGAACTTCCGCAGCGC
>NZ_JAWRXV010001230.1:0-253 GCF_046534875.1 Paraburkholderia sp. SIMBA_054
TCCGCGAAGCTTCCGAAAAAACAGGCATCACGGTCGGCATTCTCCTGGATACAAAAGGGCCAGAAATCAGAACGCATAAAATGGAGAATGATTCCATTGAACTCGATACCAACCAGGAAATCACGATTTCAATGTCAGAGGTATTGGGCACTAAAGAAATGTTCTCGATCACATATGACAAATTGATCGAAGATGTACACGAAGGCTCTACGATCTTATTGGATGACGGTTTAATCGAATTGCGCGTTACAA
This sequence comes from Paraburkholderia sp. SIMBA_054, assembly GCF_046534875.1. Lineage (NCBI taxonomy): Bacteria > Pseudomonadati > Pseudomonadota > Betaproteobacteria > Burkholderiales > Burkholderiaceae > Paraburkholderia > Paraburkholderia sp. SIMBA_054. Next base: position 253 of record NZ_JAWRXV010001230.1, read on the forward strand.
G
>NZ_JAWRXV010001231.1:0-253 GCF_046534875.1 Paraburkholderia sp. SIMBA_054
GCCCAGGCCACCTTGTCGGCGTGGCAGGCACCGCTGCCGCTGATCTGCGGCCCCGGGGACTCCGGTTGCAGCGACTTCGGCGGCGCGCAAGCGGCCAGGCCCAACACCAGCAACGGCGCAATCCCTATGGTCTTCATCACACATCTCCATGTCCGGGGCGGTCGGCCCGAGCATAGCAGCGGCCCGGCCAGGCCACCGTGCATATCCACGTCGATCGGCAGGGGCCACGGGCCGTCGTGGCGGGCATCATGCG
>NZ_JAWRXV010001232.1:0-253 GCF_046534875.1 Paraburkholderia sp. SIMBA_054
GGAATGAGTATAATGCCAAACATGCAATACTCTCAAGAGCTGCCGCTTAAAGGCTACATATACAACGTTCTTTTTAGTGTATATTTTCATTGCAATTAACTATTTTGTAAAATTTCTCAATCCACAAAGTACTAACTATATAAAATGAGTTCATACATATTTATTAAATACATTTTAAGTTCATATATAACTAAATAATTTAGGAGCTGATTAGCATGGCAAGTAAACCACTAGTAATAACGCTTCCTCCTAT
>NZ_JAWRXV010000206.1:0-569 GCF_046534875.1 Paraburkholderia sp. SIMBA_054
CGAACGCGCCGGGCGCCGACACGGTCGTCTGGTCCGTCGCGGATTCGAATGGCGCGATCAAGACGCAGGGCAGCTTCCCGGTTAGCTCAGGCGTGCAGACCAACACGTTGTCGTGCAAGTCGACGTGGGCCGGCTATGGCGCGCTGACTGCAACGTTGCGCTCCGCAGGCGGCACGCTGCCGAAAAGCGGCACCCGGCCAACTGGCATTGCAACCTTCGGCGTGCTGCCTGACCTCAGTTCGGCGATCGGCACGGTGGCCTACGCGCATCAGGACCAGCATCGCTTCGGCATGCAGGGTTTCAACGGCAACATCGCGGCGCTGCGTGCGCTCGGCATTTCGTGGACGATCGACGACCGCCAGGTATCGACGATGGAACCCAACGGGCCGTACACCTACACACCGAGCGTGAACGATCTCGATCCTTTCTATAAGGCCAATCCCGATCAGATGCGTATCGTGCGTCTCGACGGCCTGCCCGCATGGGATTCGAAGACCGGGCAGTTCAACGACAGCTATTACGCGCCGTCGAACATGACCGAGTTCAAGGACTTCATGGCGCGCGTCGGG
>NZ_JAWRXV010001233.1:0-253 GCF_046534875.1 Paraburkholderia sp. SIMBA_054
CGTGCCGTCCGCGTTGAGCTTCTGCAATGCACCACCGATCTGATCCAACGTCTGAACGTTGAGATCCATGTTCACCGCGCTCATGAAGCCGCCCGGCTGAACTGTCGTGCCAGTGGTATCGACGTAACCACCTTTGACCTTGGCCCAAATCTGACCGACGTCGACCTGGTTCGCCTGATTGGTCAATGTGTCGGTATTGACCGTCAGCGTGTCGGAAGCAGTAATGCTTCCGGTATTCAGAATGCTGCCGCCG
>NZ_JAWRXV010001234.1:0-253 GCF_046534875.1 Paraburkholderia sp. SIMBA_054
GTTGTTCGCGATGAGCCGCTCTTCGATATCTTAAGTTAACATTACCCGCTGACGTCGATATTCTCGCGGAGAGCGATAACCCAACGCACTATGCGGATGGTTTTCATTGTAATGCTCGATCGCCACTGCAAGGTTATGCAATGCCGTTCTTACATTCGGTTTCGGCATGAACGCGATGTAGTCTTCCTTCATCGTTTTCACGAACCGTTCTGCCATTCCATTACTCTGAGGGCTACTGATTGCCGTTGTGCAG
>NZ_JAWRXV010001235.1:0-253 GCF_046534875.1 Paraburkholderia sp. SIMBA_054
GCCCTACCGCCAGCGCGAAGCTGATCGCGGCGATGCCCAGGCCGGTGTCGCGGTGGATCGGCTCGACGAACAGGCCGGTGGTCTGGCGCACGCCCATGGTCAACATCAGCACCGCCGAGGCGGCCAGCAGCAGGTATCCGTGCGGCGCGGTGGCGGTTGGCGCCCTGCGCGCGGCGGTCGTGGTCGGGACGGGGGCATCCATCGGCACACGATAGAACGCCGGCGGCGCCGCGCAAACCGGCCCGGGGTGCCG
>NZ_JAWRXV010001236.1:0-253 GCF_046534875.1 Paraburkholderia sp. SIMBA_054
GTACGCCGACTGCGGGACCGTCAATCACCCTGCCGCCGGCGACAGTTCGGCGCTCACCAAGGCGATGCTGCACGACGCGGGCGTCGTGCTGGTGCCGGGCATGGACTTCGGCACGCATGCGCCGAAGCAATATATCCGGCTGTCGTATGCCACCGCGTATCCGAAGCTCGAGGAAGCGGTCGAGCGCCTTGCGGGGCTTTTTGGGCGGAAGTAGCGAGGTGTGGCGGCTGATGCTGGCGCGTCGGTCGCGTAG
>NZ_JAWRXV010001237.1:0-253 GCF_046534875.1 Paraburkholderia sp. SIMBA_054
TTTCAATTTCAATGTCGAGAAATTGTTCCAGCTCCACATGCGTCATCTGCAGCAGCTTGATCGACTGCATCAGCTGGGGGGTCATCACCAGCGATTGCGATTGACGGAAATCGAGCTTGGGCGACAGAGCCATGCGACGCGTTATTCTCCCCCGTTAAACCCTGTCAATAACCGCGGAACACATGGTCAACGCGCGAGATATCCTTGACAGCAATCTGGCCTTCAGACGGCACTCATCGACATGGGACCTGAG
>NZ_JAWRXV010001238.1:0-253 GCF_046534875.1 Paraburkholderia sp. SIMBA_054
CTGCTGGGCACCAGCAGCACCACCGCCTACGCCGAGAGCGCCTCGGGCGTGCAGGTCGGTGGACGCACCGGGCTGACCGCGCTGGTGGTCGCCGCGCTGTTCCTGGCCGCGCTGCTGTTCTCGCCGCTGGCGGCGATGGTGCCCGGCTACGCCACCGCGCCAGCGCTGCTGTTCGTCGCCGGCCTGATGCTGCGCGAGCTGGTCGACGTGCACTGGGACGACCTGACCGAGTCGGTGCCGGCCGCGCTGTGCG
>NZ_JAWRXV010000207.1:0-568 GCF_046534875.1 Paraburkholderia sp. SIMBA_054
GGTCGTCAATCCATTCCTTGGGGACATACAGCTGCCAGGCAATCGGCAGGCTGCCGCGTTGCGTCGCGATCGACAGGGTCACTGCGACCTGGCAGTTGTCCTGCTTTCCGAGCTGCCCACAATACTGACGCGCCACCCCGACCGAATGACGTCCCTTCTTTGGAAAACCTGTGTCATCAATAATCCAGTAATAGCCGGTTTCTTCAGCAGCGTGCGCGCCTAACGCGGGCATTACCCATTCGCGTACCCGCTGCAAGACTGCACGGTCAGACCAGTCTGCCTTGGCCACAAAGTGGTGGAGCGACTGGTGTTTCGCACTCGCGTGAAGCGGGTCAATATGCGCGGCCATCGGCTCGACGCTCTTGCGTGACAACGGCAATACCAGGCCCGAACAGTAGCCCTTGAGGCCGGCATGACGATCGGCATGCCCTAACGCCTGCGCCAGATCGTTCAGATACGCGTCAAATTCGTCGACATCTTCTCTCATCGCGATCGCCCGGAGTCTGTATTATTCAATAGTACCAGGTATCGCTCTGCTGTGAATTAATTTTATGACACAGTCAGACTA
>NZ_JAWRXV010001239.1:0-253 GCF_046534875.1 Paraburkholderia sp. SIMBA_054
GCACGAGACTGGTGACGCCGACGCCGGACAGGAACGCGCGCCAGCGGTTGCGCGTGCTGCGCCCGAGCACGCCGCGCAGATCGGCGCCCAGCACGCGAAGGATGCCCGTGCGCACGATATGCGAGCCCCACACGAGCAGTGCCACGCCTGCGAGAAGGTTAAGGAGAATCAACATAAGGCACTGCGCACTCGTTCTCTGCTGCCGTAACCGGAACCGCATGCCGCGCACGGCATCCGGGGCGTATGACAGTAG
>NZ_JAWRXV010001240.1:0-253 GCF_046534875.1 Paraburkholderia sp. SIMBA_054
CGAGGCCGAGGCCCAGGCCGCGCTGTGGGACTGGGCCTGCCGCGAGATGCTGCACGAGACCCAGGCCGGCATGCACCAGCTGTCGTGCCGCGCCGGCATCGCCGAGTCGGTCGCCGATGCCTGGCGCGCGCCGGTCGATGTCATCGAGCCGGCGCGGCCGTTCCTGCCGCGGGCGGTGTTCGCCGATGCGCGCCTGCCGCTGGTGCTGGATGGCCTCGACGGGACGGACGATTCCAGTACCCGGGCCACGCTG
>NZ_JAWRXV010001241.1:0-253 GCF_046534875.1 Paraburkholderia sp. SIMBA_054
CTCGGGGTAATGGCTCGAGGCATGCCCCAGGAAGGCGATCCGCCGCGCGCCCTGGGCCAGCAGGTGGGCGGTGATGTCGAAGCCGCCGAGGAAATTGTCGCTGCCGATCGACACCCCGGGCTGGTCGGGCAGGGCGGCGCCCCAGCGCACGAAATGCGTGCCCTGTTCGACCAGCCGCTGCAGGCGAGCGCGCGACTCGTGGTAATCGCCGTAGCCGAGCAGGATGATCCCGTCGGCCTTGTTGCTGTCCTCG
>NZ_JAWRXV010001242.1:0-253 GCF_046534875.1 Paraburkholderia sp. SIMBA_054
GGTGTCTCGCGCGCGGTGAACGTCGGCAGTGCGACGTCGAAAGCAATGCCGCTCCATTACTCGGAGCGCCTCGCGCTGTATGTGGCCGCCAAGAAATCGTTGGGACTCAACTAGCCGTCGACCTACCCGAGTTCGCCCACTGACTTATACCTCGTCACTCGATTCCGAGTGATAAACCTCGACCGCTTATCGCGGTGCCACCTATGCCAATCATCAAACACCTGGTCGATGCTGCCAAGGGCAAGCATCCGAT
>NZ_JAWRXV010001243.1:0-253 GCF_046534875.1 Paraburkholderia sp. SIMBA_054
TGAAAATGCCAATGTAACGGTGGAAATCAAGAACAGTAAAGGAATAGTGGTTGGAACCCTTGCTTCAAGGCAGGTCACTAAAGGCAGGCAATCGGCAACTTGGGATTTCAGAAATATGTCCACCGGGACGTTTACCGTGACCATCTCCGCTAAGGATGAGAGCGACAATCGGAATACCGTTTCAACGAAAATCCCTATTAGGAAGACGATGGGAATTGTGACAGCAAGTGTATTACATATTAAAGAAAAAAGA
>NZ_JAWRXV010001244.1:0-253 GCF_046534875.1 Paraburkholderia sp. SIMBA_054
GGCGTTCGCCAGCCAGTTCGCGCACGGCGTCGCGACCGAGCCAGGCGCCCGCGGCCCAGCCCGCCGCCGCGGCGATCAGCGTCCCGGCGAGCGCGTAGGCGGCCCCGGCGATCGCGCCGAATACCAGCCCGGTTACGGCGATCAGCAAGGTGACCGGCACCGACAGCAGAGCGGCCACTGCGTACATCGCGACTACGGCAATCGGACCGAAATGCGTTGCGGCGAGCCGTTGTGCGTCGGCGGTCAGTTTGGC
>NZ_JAWRXV010001245.1:0-253 GCF_046534875.1 Paraburkholderia sp. SIMBA_054
GGCCAAGACCGATCTCTTCGGCAAGATTGGCGGAAATCAGAGCCGACTGCACAATGGCCTCGCGCATGACTTCCTGCGCGCTCAATGGCGCGCCCGCATCCTGATTACGATCCATCAGCGTGGTCAGGAGTTCCTGATCGAGCGAACCCCAGTTCACGCCGATGCGCACCGGCTTGTCATAGCGGATCGCCATTTCGACGATATCGGCGAACTGCTTGTCCTTCTTGTCCTTGAAACCGACATTGCCCGGATT
>NZ_JAWRXV010001246.1:0-253 GCF_046534875.1 Paraburkholderia sp. SIMBA_054
CGGCGACCTTCGCACTGCACGGTTCCAGGTTGATTACCAGTTGGAAGCGGGGTTGAGTTTCGAGAGTACAGCGGAGTTATCCAATGCAAAAGCGTGAGTTCGTTTATCAGGCGCGTGCCGGTCGAGTTGTCTTTGGCCCAGGCAGTTTGCAGCACCTCGAGCGCGAAGTACTTCAACTGGGTTCGGAGCGAGCACTCATTCTGTGCAGCCCGGAGCAAAAAGAGACCGGTGAAGCCGTCGCTGCGCGCCTCGG
>NZ_JAWRXV010001247.1:0-253 GCF_046534875.1 Paraburkholderia sp. SIMBA_054
CCTGGAACATCAACGGCGTCAAAGCCCGTATCGAGAACCTCCAGCACTGGCTGAAGGAGTCCTCGCCCGATATTGCCTGCCTGCAGGAAATCAAGTCGGTCGACGACCAGTTTCCGCGCCTGGAGATTGAAGCGCTCGGCTATCATGTGGAAACACCCGGCCAAAAGGGCTTCAACGGCGTCGCGCTTCTTTCCAAGAAATCACCGGATGAGGTCAATCGCGGTCTTCCCGGCGACGATGGCGATGAGCAGGC
>NZ_JAWRXV010000208.1:0-560 GCF_046534875.1 Paraburkholderia sp. SIMBA_054
CAATTCTTTACTCATACTCGCGGCGCTTATGTCGTCAACAAGCCGCTACGCGAGAAGGTACTGTTTGCGGCACACAATATCCTGCGCGATCCGCCGTTTTCGCAGCTCGACCTTGTGTCGTGCCGCAACCTGCTTATCTACCTTGACCGCAGCGTGCAACGTCAGGTCTTGCAGACGTTTCATTTTGCGTTGCGCCCGGGTGGTTATCTGTTTCTGGGCAGTTCCGAATCGGCAGAAATCGCCGAGGAACTGTTTTTTCCAATCGACAAGAAGTACCGCATCTATCGCGCAAAGACCGTCGCAAATCGCGCTCGCGTGACGCCGGTGCTGCCGGTCGCCGGCAAGGCGCTGCAGCCGTTGCCAGCGGCAGTTGTCCATCCGGCGTCGCGTCCCTCCAGCTTTTCGTTCGCGAATCTGCATCAACGGCTCATGGAGCATTATGCCCCGCCGAGCATCCTGATCGACCGGGAAGCGGAGATTCTTCATATTTCCGAGGATGCCGGACGCTTTTTGCGCTACGTGGCCGGCGAGCCGTCGCATAACCTGCTGACGGTGATCAA
>NZ_JAWRXV010001248.1:0-253 GCF_046534875.1 Paraburkholderia sp. SIMBA_054
CCGGTTTACCAGCCAAATAAAATTTCTATCGATTTAATGCGATACATCCCTAATGCCCCTAGTGGTGTAATGGATGCTATGCTGATTCATCTTTTAGAATGGGCGAAGCAGGAAGGCTATCTCTATTTGAACATAGGAATGGCTCCTCTTTCCAATGTAGGTATTTCCCCTCATTCTTTTTGGTATGAGCGCGTAGCAGCAGCGATTTTTAATAACGTACGTTATATGTATAGCTTTAGTGGTTTACGATTTT
>NZ_JAWRXV010001249.1:0-253 GCF_046534875.1 Paraburkholderia sp. SIMBA_054
GTCGATAATGCCCTCGGCGTGGAGGGTCCTTTTTTCGCTCGTCCACTTTTCGCCGACCTTCAGGTCTTCCAGATATCGCCGCGTCATAGGTGTCGCTTCCCGCGCTCCGCGCGCTTCGTGCATTATTGAGGCCCGCTGGGCTGCTGAACGGGCTACCGCTACTCGAAGCGCGCCCCTCGCTGCGCCAACTTCACGAGCAGCTCGGCGGGCTGCCATTGGCCGCCCTGATAGCCGCTTTGGAATTGCCGAATTC
>NZ_JAWRXV010001250.1:0-253 GCF_046534875.1 Paraburkholderia sp. SIMBA_054
CGCTGCGGCTCGACCCGAATGCGAACTGGACGCTCGAAACCAGTATCGCGGCCGCGCCTGAACTCGACGACCTGCTCGAGTATTACGAAGATCCGTGCCCCGGCCTCGCCGGCATGGCGGAACTCGCCAGGCACACGCGCCTGCCGCTCGCGACCAACATGGTGATCACGACCATGGAAGATTTCCGGCGCGGCGCCGAAATGGGCTCGGTCAAGGTGCTGCTGTCGGACCATCACTACTGGGGCGGGCTGCG
>NZ_JAWRXV010001251.1:0-253 GCF_046534875.1 Paraburkholderia sp. SIMBA_054
CGTCGACGGTGCCGAGCGTCGGCAGCGACAGCGTCAGCCGCGTGCGCCACGGCTGATCCTCTTCGCTCGCCGTGCCGCCGCCGCTGCGGTCCCACTCGTCGCCGTCCTGTTCGATGGTCCAGTCGAGCTTCGCGCCGGGCCATGCTTCGCCGGTCCAGCGGAACTGGCCGGTTGCGAGCAGATCCAGTTGCTGGCGCACGAGCGGCACCGTTGCGGGATGGACCGCGGCGGCCTGCGGATTCTGCTGCGAGCC
>NZ_JAWRXV010001252.1:0-252 GCF_046534875.1 Paraburkholderia sp. SIMBA_054
CTTGGCACGCAGTAAAAGCTCGGCTCACGGCGAACACAGTCAACAAGCTTCTTTGCGAAGGCTTGTTGCCTCCGCCCACTCCCGCTAAAATCCCCGGGTCACTGGGGAGTAGCCTTCCTTCACGCATCGCGGCATCGCGTGAAGGAGAGCGCGTCAACATACTTGGCCTGCGGGTCATGGCGCGTTCGACCGGGTCGGTTTGGCGAGACCATTGGCGCACTGCTTCGTTCTGGTCGGACGGGTCGCGGTGCG
>NZ_JAWRXV010001253.1:0-252 GCF_046534875.1 Paraburkholderia sp. SIMBA_054
CTGGTGACGCCGTACTTCGTGCCCGACGAAGCCACGCTCAGCGCGCTGCGCATCGCCGCGGTATCCGGCGTGGACGTGCAGCTGATCCTCTCCGAGAGCGACAACCAGCGCCTCACCGCCTGGGCCCAGGAGGCCTACTACGACGAACTGCTGCGCTGCGGGGTCAGGATCGCCCTGTACCGGCCGCATTTCCTCCATGCCAAGCACCTGAGCGTGGACGAGGAGATCGCCGTGGTCGGTTCGATCAACCTG
>NZ_JAWRXV010001254.1:0-252 GCF_046534875.1 Paraburkholderia sp. SIMBA_054
CTGCGGTCGCGCGAAGCAGACGGGGAGGGCGCATGAAGTGCGCCGCCCGACAATACCGCATCGGCAAAGCCTTCAATCGCTTCGGGACGTTTTGTCAGCGTCGCATGGATGGATTCTGCTGCAACCTTGCCGTCTTCCACCGATGCAACGGTCAGATCCTGACCACCTGCAACGCAGTCACCCCCTGCCCATATGCCCTCAACCGATGTGCGACGATCTTCATCGACGCTGATGCGTCCTTTGGAAAGCCCG